>CAZMWO010000421.1:0-2571 GCA_964569565.1 uncultured bacterium
GCGGCAGATCGCCACCCTGTTCACGCAGGCCAACCAGTACCGCGTGGTGCTCGAAGTGGCCCCGCGGTTCCAGATCGGCCCGGAGGCGCTCGGCCAGGTGTTCGTGGCCACGGCTGACGGCCGGCAGATCCCGCTGTCGAACATCGCCTCGATTCAGACGCGCAACGCGCGGCTGGTGATCAACCACGCCGGCCAGTTCCCGGCGGTGACGATGTCGTTCAACCTCGCCGAGGGCGCCTCGCTCGGCGCCGCCGTCGAGGCCATCGAACAGGCGCACGGCGCCGAGGTATTGTCGGCAGCCACCTGTCGTGCCCCGGGCACCTGGGATAACCTGCGCGTGTTGGCGCGCGGCAACGACGATTCGGCACCAGCTATCATCCGAAGCCTGCGCCCCGGCGATGTCATGCTGCACAATCACCCCGACGGCAATCTGCAGCCTTCTGACGCCGACATATCGGTCGCATCGCTGTGCGGCAAATCCGGCATCGGGTTTGCCATACACGACAATGAATGCACCGAGTTCTACGTCGTCGTCGAGCCTTTTGTCGAAAAGGCACCAGAAATGCTCGACAGCAAAGAAATGATCGAATTCATTTCGCGCGGCGGGAAAATTGCCGCGAAGCTCGACAATTTCGAGGAACGCGCCGGCCAGAAGCAGCTGATGGGAAAGATCGTCGAGGCACTCAATACCCCATGCCATGCTATTCTCGAAGGCGAAACCGGTATTGGCAAGAGTATGGCCTATCTGATTCCGGCTGTGCACTACGCCAATAAAAACCGTTGTCGCGTAGCGATCTCGACCAACACCATCAATCTGCAGCACCAGCTGGTCAACAAGGATCTGCCGTTTCTCGCTTCGATTCTGCCGTTCAGCTTCAAATACTGCCTGGTCAAAGGGCGCCGTAATTATCTGTGCCTGCGTCGTCTCGGCGAGGCTCTGGCCGCAACGGATGGCGAATTTTTGCTCGAAAGTGACGAAGTAGAACCTTTCAACCGTCTCGTTGCCTGGTCAGAAACCACCAGTGACGGCTCACTCAGCGATCTCAACTGGGTACCGGCCGAACCTCTCTGGGAAAAGATCTGCTGCGACAAAGACAGCTGTCCCGGCATCAAATGCCATGAATATAACGATTGCTTCTTCTACACCGCGCGCAGACGAACCTGTGAAGCCGATATTCTGGTGGTCAACCACTCGCTGCTGTTTTCTGATCTGGCCATGCGCGCGGTGACCTCTGAATATGCCCAGACTGCAGTCATTCCAGCCTGCAAGGCGGTAATACTCGATGAAGCACATAATCTCGAAGAGACCGCTACCCGCCACTTCGGGTTCAGAACGACAGCGCTTGGTATGCAGCGACTGTTCGGCAAGATTTATCAGCGTCGCGGCCGCCGCGAAACCGGCACCTTTTCGACTATTTATTCGATGCTGTCGGTCGGGCGCGGTGATATATCTGCGTCAGAGCGCGCCGCGCTGCTGCAGGAACTCAGCGAAGAGCTGATCCCAACCCGTCTCGAAGCTGCTGATATCAGCCGCATGCTTTTCGACAATATCACCACATTTTTTGTCGATCCGTCACGCGCAGTGCTCGGTGAACACCGGGTGCGCATTGGGCAGCGCGAAGAAAAACGTGCCGAATTCAATACTCTGGTGCATCACGCCAACAAGCTGCGAGACGAATGCAAGCGACTTGGTGCCCGCATGAAAAAGTTCGCACGCAGAGTCAGCAACCTGCTGAATGAGTTCGACGACGACGCCGAGCATTTTGAAATTCCGCTCGTCGAGCTTGGTTCACTGGCTGGCCGGCTTGATGAAACCAGCACTGCGCTGACACGGCTCTTCGACCTGGAATCAGCCAACCGTGAACTTTATGTGCATTTTTTTACGACCAATATTCGCAAAAGCGGCACTTACACAGCTTTTCATTCGCTGCCGATCGAAGTGTCACAGCCGATGCTCGATTACTGTTTCAAAAAGATACCGTGCACCATTCTGGTTTCCGGAACCCTGACCACAGCACGCAATTTCAATTTCATCAAAGACCGCCTCGGGCTCGCCGACGAAGAACTTGCACCTCCACCCACCGAAGGCCGTTTCCCGTCGCCATTCGATTATCAGAAGCAGGCGCGCCTGTTCGTGCCGACTGATATTCCCGACCCGGCCAGCCCGATGTTCGTCGAAAAAGTGAGTGGCCCGCTGTTCGATATAATTCAGGCATCGAAGGGTGGGGCGCTTATTTTGTGCACATCATACGGGCACCTCAACCAGTTTTACAACAATCTGTGCGGCCCGCTCTCGGCTGAGGGACTCGAATGTTACAAGCAGGGTGAGCTCGAACGCCACCACCTGCTCGAACTTTTCAAAGAAGACGGCAACGCCGTATTGTTTGCCACCGACAGCTTCTGGGAAGGCGTCGATATCCCCGGTTCGGCGCTGCGAAATCTCATAATCACGCGCCTGCCGTTCGCCATGCCTAACGACCCGGTGCTCGAGGCCCGCAACGAAAAAATCAAGGAAGCTGGCGGCAACCCGTTTCGTGATTACCAGCTGCCGATGGCGGCGATCAAGCTCAA
>CAZMWO010000421.1:2581-3631 GCA_964569565.1 uncultured bacterium
GCGGCCGCCTGATTCGCCACAAAGAAGACCGTGGCACCATCTGGCTGCTCGACAACCGCATTGTCAGCAAAAGTTACGGCAGCTTTTTCATCGAATCACTGCCCGAAATGCCGGTCATGCGCGGCAAATTCGCTGCCCTCGCCAGTCTCGCCCGCAAATTTTTCGAAGAGTAGAGCAGGCCATCCACAGATTTCGCCGATAGCGCAGATTACCTGAGGTTGTCGTTCTCGTGCTCGTGCTCGTAATCGTAATCGAGAGTCGAATCTGCGGCAATCGGCCTGCTCAATCTGCGGATGCGTTTCTTCTTCTTCGTGTCTCTGTGGCTTTGTGCGATGCTCTTCAGGCGATGTTGTGCTGCCTGAGGAAGCGGGCGATTTCGCCCTGGTCAAGGCTTTCGGCGATCTGTATCAGGCCCATGCCGGCCTCATTTTTGAGAGATACGTCTGAGCCGGCGTAGATAAGCGCTTTAACCATTTCGAGGTTACCGTCTTCGATGGCGCACATCAGAGCAGTATTGCCGGCATCATCGCGGCGGTCGAGCAGCGAGCCGTATTCAAGCAGCAGCGCCAGCACTTCCATGTGACCTTCGACTACCGATCGGATCAGCGGAGTCTGCCCGAAAATGCCCTTTATTTCAGGGTCTGAGCCGGACTCCAGCAATATCTTGACGATGTCGGCGTCGCCGATGTTGACCGCCAGCAGCAGCGGTGAAGAGCCCTGCACCGCTTCGCAACGGTGCAGATCGGCGTCTTTTTCAATCATCAGTTCGACGGCGCGCTGGTTGCTTTTCTGAATAGCTTTGAACAGCAGCGTCATGCCGTTGTCGTCGTTTTCGTTGATCAGGTTCGGGTATTGCGCCAGCAAGGCGCCGAGCTCAGTCAGCCGGTTCTCTTCAAGCAACCCGACCGCCTTGTCAAAATGGCCGGTGACGTTGATTGTGCCCGGTATATTGTTGATCGCATCGACAAGTTCGACCAGGCGTAGGCGGTCGATGTTATCGGGCAGAGATTCAAGATAACCGGCGAGATCACCGAGACTGTTGAGCAGTAT
>CAZMWO010000422.1:0-3621 GCA_964569565.1 uncultured bacterium
CAGCAGCTTTTATATCGACCGTTGTCAGGCCTTTGAACTCGGCGCCGTAGTGATTCTGCCCGGAAGACTCCTGCAGCAGCAGTCCAACGGCAATTCCGGCGACAATCAGACATGTAAGTATTATTTTTTTCATAGCAGCCTCCTTAATTTTTCCGGTCGCCCGGTTTTGCCTGCAAAAGCGTGCTGGCTCGCTCGTAAAAAGGCTCATTCATGTGTGCATATACGAAGTAATCGAGCAGAATCAGGTTCTTTCTGATGCCGCGCAGGGTCGAACGATAGTCGAAATCATCCTGTCCCTTTGCCAGCGGGCTGTCGATCGCGCCGACCTTGTCACTGCCGTGCCCAGGATCAACCTGCGAAAAATAGTCATGCATGTAAAAATCAGCAAGACTCAGCCCGTTGAATCGTTCTCTGAACCTTTTATCGCGCAGGGAACGTGCTACGCGGCTTTCGAGGCGCTGAAAGAAGAATTGTCTGATAGCTCCTGTCTTCGGATCGGTTGACAAAAACACCTGAATTACGCCGCCACGGCCGGGAATATTGACTCCGTGAACTATACCTATCAGCGTCTCGCCCTGGTAAACGCTGTATACAGTAAACGGAGTGTCGAACGATTCATAGACCGGGTCGAGATCGCCTCCAAGCCTCTTACGCAGCTCCTCATAGAGCTGTTGGCCATTTTCGAGCATGCGAAACTCGCGCACTTCTTCGCGAAAACTGGTGACTTCAGGAAACAGAAACTTGAGATCCTGTGCTGGATTGGTAAGCGTACAGCCGATAGCTGCCTGCGCCTGCGGCTGCCAGGCAAGGACAATCAGCAGCGCCAGTATCGACAAATAAAAATGTTTCATCGCACATGCTCCTGTAAAACTATGATAAACTATCTGATACTAAAAATATATCATATTTGCGGATAAGCAAATTTTCTTATTTCAAAAGCAGAAAGCCGAAGCTTTTGAAGGCGAATTATTAACTGAGCTCTGACATAGAGTTTAAAAGTATGAATAATACTGAACGGTCAGGCGCAGGTCGCGTGCGTTTTTGCTCATTTCGCGGGTTTCGGTCGGCTTTTCGAGTAGAAATTTTACCCATTCGAGTCGGTTGCCGCTGATATCGTTGTGCAGATATCTCGTATATTCCAGAAACAGGCTGGCATCGCTTCCGTTTTCGTGTGACATGTTGCCCATCATCATCATGTTATCTTTAGCGTTGCTGCGCCGGAAATGTCGATATTGCATCGCCAGACCATTCTGCCGCGCCGAATCGAGAAATTCGAACTGCCCCAGCACACTTCTGACATCTTGTTCGTCGTCCTTGCCAAAGGCGGTTTCAAAGGTCGCCTTAAGCGTGCCATCGTTTATTGCTCGGGTGTAACGCCCGTCCAGACCGTATCTGGTTGTTTGTATTCTGGTTTCTTCGCCGGCATGACCGAGTCGTTCTCCACTTACGATAGCTATCCCGCCTTCCAGTCCTCTTTCGTAAAGATACTTTCCGGCGAGACTGAGACGCCCGCCGACCAGGCCGTCCTGCTGCTTGTTTACTGCGTCATGCCCTGAACCCAGCATCCAGTAGAGGTCGTATTTGAGATTGTCGTTGACGGCACCATAAAAACCGGCATACCAGTCGCGTTCGAAGCCGAAATGCTCTTCATTCGAAAGCTGCAGCAGGGTGGCGTGTGTGTCGGTCTGCAGGTTTAGACCGAAAGGCAGGTAATATCTGCCGATTCTGAAATTATACCTGCCGAGGTTGGCTGTTCTGGCTTCTGACGACATAAAGGTGTCGAGGGCCTGAAAAACGTCGAGATAAAAATTATGGAGGTCGGTTCTGATTCCATTTTTATGCATTCTGCTGAAAAGGCCGACTTCTCCGGAATGATCTTCGTAAACCAGCTGCAATTGCGCGTTGAATGATGATCTTGTCGCATAAGCGTCAGAAAATCGTTTGAGATATTCAATGCCGACTGCCTGATGAAAGATGTGAGCGCGAGCGTCCTCAGCGGCATATTTGAAGTAGCTCATCATCTCGTAACGCGTGAAGGCAGCCGAAGAAGTGCCGCTTTCCGGCTTTGCGCCGGCGACTGTAATTGAAGCCGCTGCCGGTTTTTCAAGGTCGGCGAACGGGTTGCTCTCAGCGGCGGATCCTGTGCCTGCCAATCCCGAAAACACTACCGTGATTATCAGTAAGATTACTTTTTGAAAGCATGTTGTTCGCATTTTCTTATTCCATCTTTGCTGCAAGCTCATTTGAGTTCGGCAGGGCTTCGATCTAAGACATGAATTGCTGTTTCGAATGTATACCAATCATATATCAATTCCTGATCCGATGTAAATCATCATATCTGATGCTGAAGAGATTTCCAGGGCAAAAGCATTAAAATGTGAGCAAAGATCAACAAAGGGCGCAGGCGGGTATCTCATAAGCGTAAGCTTGTGAGCCGAGCACATTTTGACTCAAAGGCTCCAGCAATCGAGAAGTCGATGAGGCGAATCGCTGGAGCGTTGAGATCCCGCCGAGAGCCCGGGTTAGAGAATGAAATTCAGGTGTTTATTAAATTTATTCATTTTTGAAGTTTTAGTGAGTTTGCCCTGAAGAGATTGCTCGTTGCTTGCCAAAAGGTTGGTGAGGGCATATAATCGCCGACTGTAGAGCAGGAGCAGCAATATGGAAACAATCGGAGCGGTTGCCGGCGAAGGTCTGCGCCATCCCTGGGCAGCAGGACTCATTTTTGTATTTACTTTCATCATGATTTCGGTGCGGCGCATGCAGTTGTTGCCGATCGGAAGGCCGTCGGCGGCGATGCTGGGTGCGGTGCTGATGGTTCTTTGCGGCGTCATGAGCCCGGAAGAGGCCTATGCCCTGGTCAACTGGGATACAATCTGTCTGCTGCTCGGCATGATGATAATAGCCGAACATCTGCGGGCCGCCGGTCTTTTTCAGAAATTTACCAGCGGGGTTTCGCGGGTTGATTCGCCGTTTGGCCTGTTGATGGCGCTTTCGCTCATATCGGCGATATCTTCTGCCATTCTGGTTAACGATACTGTCTGTGTGGTGATGACGCCGCTGGTTCTCGAAATCTGCCGGCACAAGCGTCTCAATCCGTTTCCTTATCTGATCGTTCTGGTAACTTCTGCCAACATCGGTTCGGCATTGACACTCACCGGAAACCCGCAGAACATGATTGTTGGCAACCTTTCCGGCATGAACTACCTCAAATTCATTGCGGTAATGTTTTTGCCGGTTCTTGTTGCCATGGCGTTCAACTCGCTGTTGGCATGGCTTTACTATCGCAATCAGTTGCAGTTGCCGGAAACCTCTGACAAAGGCGGTCCAGAAGAAGATTCTGAGAACAGTGATGTCGAAGAGGTGGCTAAGACCAGGCGTCTGCGTATCGGCCTGTTTGGTCTGGGTTTGACCTGTCTTGGCTTTGCCACCGGTTTTTCGATGGCCTTTTCGGCTCTCGCCGGCGCAGTCGTGGTCATAACCTTTCATCGCAGAGACCCGGCTGACATTCTTGCGCGGGTCGAGTGGTCGCTGCTGCTGTTTTTCGCATCTCTCTTCGTCGTCATCGGAGGTCTACAGACCAGCGGTCTGGCCAGAATCATCACCGAGAGTCCGTTGCAG
>CAZMWO010000423.1:0-1262 GCA_964569565.1 uncultured bacterium
CACATCTTGGCTGGGACGGCGAACTCGCGCTGTTTGAGGAATTTCCCGAAATCGATGGCATACTCGGCGGCCACACCCATCTCCTGATCGATCCACCGGCCGTAGTTAACGGCGAACATGGCCATCGCTTCATGTCACAGCCTGGTGAATGGGGGCAGTATATTACCCGTTATGACATCGCTCTTTATCGCCACTCTGCCCGCAAGGTCGAAATACTTGCTGCCGGCCTGGTCGCCATGAGCAACGAGAAACCCGAAGACGCCGCCATGGCCCAATCTGTATTCAAACTCTGGCAGCAGATCGAAGATAAGGTCAGCACAGTGCTCGGCACTGCCCGCGTTTTCCTCAATGGCGAACGTGATTACATCAGAAAAATGGAAACCAACCTCGGCAATCTGGTTACCGACTGTTTCGCCGATTTCGCAGCAGCTGACCTTTCGCTGATCAACGGCGGCGGCATTCGCAGTTCGATTGCAACCGGCCCGATCACTGTTGGTGACTGCCTCAACGTATTGCCTTTTGATAATTACCTGGTCAAAATCAAGCTGACCGGTGCTTCACTCAAAAAAATCTTTGCCCGCATAGCTGAAGGAATCTCTCAAACTGGCGGGTTTGGCGGCTTCCTGCAGGTTTCGCGCGGAATGCTCGTCGATTACTCACAGGGCGAAGTTGAAGTCACTCTTAACGGCAAAGACCTCATCGATGACGAGCTTTACACAGTGTGCACCACTGATTTTCTCGCTGCCGGCGGCGATGGCCTGACCGGTTTTACCGAAGCAGTTGACTCAGAATCGACTGGCAAGCTTACCGGTGATGTTTTTATGAGCTTTATCAAAGCGCAGAGCAGTGTTTCACCGGTAACTGAAGGGCGCATCAAGCTGATGCACACTGTTAACAAGATCAAGATGCCCAAAGGCATCATCAAGAACATTCCGACTCCGCCGCGCGACTGATTTTTTGACGATCATCTGAGCGGTCGAGCACATCTGACCAGCAGCCAAACCAGAATCGACTGGCCGACAGCGGCATGTCGGTGCACAGCTTCATCAGCTCAGCCGTCGAAACATGCGTGCTCCAGTTGCGGGTAAAGGGGTTGGCAAAGGCGCGTGACGGCCATTCGCTGGCCAGTCGCACCAGACCGGAACCAACAACGACTGCATCGGTGCTGGCTGTTGGCGCAACATCTTCGACCAGCGCCAGCAGTGCGAAGAGGGCTTTGCGGAACAGCGCAAATTCTGCGCGCAACCGCAGACCGCCGAATT
>CAZMWO010000423.1:1272-3608 GCA_964569565.1 uncultured bacterium
GCGTGATCGAATACCGACAGACACCAGTCGAAACCGGGAAAACTGCCTTTTCTGATTGCCGCGACAGCCCATTGGGCGGTAAATTGAAGCTTGGCGTCGTCAGAAGAAATGCCGAGTTCTGAAAGAGCCCTGAAAATGGCGGTTTCATCCAGGCGTAGACCGCCCATAAGCAGCTGAATAATGGCAACCCTGTCATGCTTAGGCAGTTCGACCGCCAGACTCCAGTCGAGTGGCACTATTTTGCCGTTTTCATCGTAAAAAATATTGCCGCCGTGCGGGTCGCCATGAAAAATCGCCCAGGTTTCCGACATCCAGAACGGGCGCGCAATCAGCCCATCGACGAGCTTTTCGGCGATTCTGATGCGTTGCATTTTGTCTGAGCCGGCGTCGGCCAGCGCTTCTGCCAGAGGTTTGCCTTTTACCAGCGTCATCGCCGTGACCCGCGATGTGCACCATGGCAGCAGTTCGGGAATCGCGACCTCAGGAACGTCACGGTAAAGTTCGGTTGCGCGGCGCATATGTATCTGTTCCCGATCGAGCCTTATTTCGTCAGCTACCAGCAACGCTGCTTCTGACAATGGCCCGGCGAATTCGAGCTTTGGCAGGTTCAGTTCGCTGCAGATGCGTTCGAGTTCCTGGCCCAGATCGGGCCAGAGTTCAAGCTCTTTTTCGAGAGCTTTTTCCGCTTCGGGTCTGACTATTTTAAACACACCATCAATTTGACTCCCTGCAGCATCGTTGAAAGTGAGAGGCATGATCACCGCAACACTCGCTTCTGCTATAGGTTTTTCGCCCAGTGTGATGCCGCTGAGATCGATTTTTTCGCGGCGCAGAACGGCTTTTATCTGGTCAATGCTCATGCGCGGCGGCAGAGATTCAAGCCTTTGCAGGCTTTGTCTGAGTTCCGGCGACAGTCTTTTATCACGCGCCAGAATCTGGCCGAGTTTATGCAGGGTGGGGCACCGCCTTAAAACTGCTTCGAGGCGCTGCGAAGCGTTGGCGAACGGGCCAAGCGCCAGCTGGTCAGCTAATATTTCCTGCTGCCGGGTTTCGCTTAACTGCGCGAGGAACCAGGCCAGACCGCCTTTAACAAAGGGTCGCCACTTCTCGTAGCACTCCGGCACAAGGCTGTTGATATCCATATTTGAAAAAAGCGCGGTCCAATCCATGATCTTTACTCCTGCACAATTACATCAATTCTTTTGCTGCATTGTAGCAAAAACATCGGCAAAGTTGCAATAAATATTTTGCGTTTGCAGCAAAAATGTCACAACTCTTTTGCAGGCCGAAGACAAAACCGAAGACAATCCGCAGATTGCGCCGATTTCACTGATTTTTTAGGGGGCAGCTATGCGAGACTCTCAGAGCAAAGCAGCTTTCTGCTATGACATGTCACCAGACCGTGCTCTTAATCGAACAAACTTTCTCACAGCACTAACACCAGATCTCGGCACCAGCTTTCTCTTGAGCCGGCCTGCTAAGTTTTCCCTAAAAAACAATCTGCGCAATCTGAATAATCTGCGGATAACTCTTCTCTTGCCTTCTCCTTCTTCTTCTTTTTTCTCTTTTTCATTTTGCATGTTTTGTATATCACCCGCAGTGTACTGTGGTAATATTCTTCAGAATCAATGCAGGAGCTGTATATGGAAATTCTCAATCTGGCTGATGTACCCCACTGTCTCGAACTGATCAGCGGCTGGCACCACAATGAGTGGAGCTACCTCAACCCCGGCCGCACATTTGAAATGCGACTTGCCGACATGCAGAAGCATCTCGAGCGCAATGATATCCCGACAACTTTCGTCGCCATCAGCGACAAGGTTCTCGGCTCAGCCGCACTCATCGAAAGCGACATGCCCGAGCGCCCCGAACTGACGCCCTGGCTCGCCAGCGTCTTCGTCGCTTCAGAAGCGCGCAAAAACGGCGTTGGCCGTGCCCTGGTTCACCGCGTTATGCAGCATGCCAGAGACTGCGGCGTAAGGACCATGTATCTCTACACTCCCGACCGCGCGCATTTCTACAAACACATGGGCTGGCAGACAATGGAAGAAATGGTCTACCACGGCGCCAACGTGACCCTCATGAAAATCGACCTGTAATCCCTGCTCGCAACTAAATGCTTTTTTTATGGTGGCATTTGCGGTAAAATATCTGGCAAATCAAGGAAAGGTGGCAAATAATGAGTCTTTCTGCCGAAATCAAACAACAGATTCTGCAAAACATCGAAAAGGTGACAGGGCAGGGCGCCGAATACGTCGATGCCCGCTACTACACCAACGATGATTCCGAAACCCTGTTCCTCTACGATGGCAACCTCGAAGCCAACGATACCAACT
>CAZMWO010000424.1:0-3601 GCA_964569565.1 uncultured bacterium
GCTGATTGAAGGAAAAACGAATCGCATGCCGATGGAGGCGACGATGAACCCGATAAACGGGCCATTCAGGAACACCAGAGTGTCGTTGAGTTCGCCACTGTACAGCGATGGAATATCTTTGAGCGGAAGTATGGAAAGGTTGTAGCCGTAGACGAATACTATCGCCGTCATCATGAATATCTGTGAAAATATCGCCGGGTCACGCACAAAATTGGTGATCTCTTTACTGGCGATGACTCTGAATACCGGGTCAGCCCAGCGAAAAGGCCATATCAAAAGACGTCTGAGCCATTCCAGACCGAGAACCTGATTGTCAACCGCTTCCATTGATCTTTGCCAGCTCTGCCGGTAAAATCTTGCGGCAAAGAGGTTTAGAAATGCCAGTCCTGCCAGGCTGAGTATGGCAAGCGGGGCTATCTGCCGCAAAGCCTCGGCTGTTTCGTTCCGGAACAGGCTCATGCTGGCCTGATGCAGCCATGACGAAGGCGAATAATTTATCAAAGGAACCTGCAGGCTCAGTATGTACTGCGAAATGTCTTTAAAATAGCTTGGATTCAAAAGTTTTTCGGCTTCTAGTGACCGCAGAAAAAAGATCAACCCGGTCAACACCAGAATCGACAGAAACTGAAATACTTTTTTCATCTGTCTTATCGGAAAGAAGGCGGCCAGCGACAGTGCTGTAAAGCCGCCGGCGAGATTGGGCAGAAGTATGGCGAAGAGCAGAAAAAACGGAAATACGAGGTAGGCGGGCCAGTTGGCTTTGAGAGCCGTGGCGAAGGCGTAAAGGGCCGGCATAAAAAAAACCACAACCATCCATGAGCTTTCGATTGTCATCAACAGCAGGCGGGACCGGAAAATAACTCCAATCGGCAGGGGCGATGACATCAGTGTCGGCAGTTCCTCGTTCAGATAGAAAGATGAGAGAGCTGCAATTATGCTGCTGAAAAGCACCATGAAAAACAGCGTCAGAAAAAGCATTTCTAGCAGTTTCGAAACCAGCAGTCCGCCAAGTACCGGGCCGAACGTGTCGCCCAGCATTGGCGCGCGACCCACATAATCGAGAAACCGGTAGAGGCCGTAATATATCAGAAAGGCGATCAGAACCGAGCCACCCGCCAGAAAAGCCAGAACCAGCCGGCTTCTGCGCGAAAAAACCCGTTTGAACTTTTTAATGGCAGGGCTGATGAGCCTGAACGAATTCATTACCAGACCAGGGGTTGCCAATCCGGTCCGGCGGGGGGGGGGGAGGTATACTGGCAGATGCCGTCACGGCATTTGAGCAGACCCCGTTCTTCGCAGACCTCTATGAGATCGGGTCTGTTTTCGCCGGTTATGTTCTGGTGCAGGCGCAACAAATCTTTCGAAGAAGCCAGATCATGAAAGACATCGCGGCCGATTATCGCATAGCGCGCCTGCCAGACAAGATGCTGTTCTATCTGGGCAAGTACACGCCTGTGGTCGAATGCCATTTCAGGTGGGACGCGCAGAGGAAACCAGGCTGCTTCGGCAGCATCGTCAGAACCTCTTGGTGAAAAAGCAGTGTCGCGAACCAGACAGCCATAAACCATGGTTACCGTTCTGCCGCGCGGATCACGACCAGGTTCACCGCAGCTGAAAAGTGGTTTCAGCGGCAGGTCATACAGTCCGGTTTCTTCTTCAAGCTCCCGCGCTGCGCCTGCCAACGGCTTTTCTTCCATTTCCATGAAGCCGCCGGGCAGTGCCCAGTGTCCGATGTATGGTTTATGCCCTCTTTTGATGAGAAGTATTTCGGGAAACCCGAGCTGGGGTGTGCGGAGAACGACGGCATCAAGGGTCACCGACGGTCTCGGATATTCATACGTAAATGACATCAGTCGAGCTCCGACCGCAGAAATCTCTCAAGCCCGGGCTTGTCAATGAATCCGCAGTAGCGTTCGTCGCCAAGCTCGATTGTGGGCAAAGTGCGTATTCGTTCGTGCCCCCAGAGCAGCAACTGTTCGTTAGCTCTCTTTTCGGTTTCGGGCCGGTCGAGTGCGGCTGAAAGAACTGATGAATCTATGCCCTCAGACTGAAGATGCAGTCGCAATGAATTTTGCAGAGAGATGTCAATGCGGCTGAAGAAGACGCCGCGAAACACGCTGGTAATATAATCAATTGCGTTGATATTGCCATAGTCTTCTATTGCTCTGGCTGCGGTGATCCCTGATACATATTTTTCCGGGGGCGTAATTTTAAGGTTCAGTTTGGCAGCGTCTTTTACCAGGCGGTTCCAGCGCGGTTCCGCCCAGATGTCCTGATAGTTGTATTTGCTGGTACTTTGCGGAAAGAGGCCTATTTCAATCGGCGCAACTTTGACTTTGTTGCTCAGAAGTGATTTGAGCATTTCCCAGGCCATGTATGAATAGGGGCACTGAAAGCTGAAGTAGAACTTTATCGTCGGGTTATTGAAATCGATATTCATTGTTTACTGAATATATCAGCAATCGGAAGTAAATTCAATAAGGGGGGGTAACTAATCTTCCGAGGCGATGTCGAAGAACGGAAACACGATCGGTGAGTTCAGTTTGTGCCGCATGCGCTCAAGCAACTGCCCAGGCTGCCCATAGAGAATTTTTGTCGTTCCGTTGAGTTTAACTTCGCTGTACTGACTGAAATCTATGGCAGAAATTTTTCTGAATTCATCATTGCCGATAATCATCGTGCCCTTGTGAGCGACCATCGAAAAATTTTCGGGCTTCATCCTGATAAACTGTTCAAAAACGTCACCGTCAGGTTGCTGCTGAAATACGATAAAATCAGCCCTGCGGCCGGGCAGAATGGCGCCTGCAGCTTTTTCGATGCCAAATACTCTTGCTGCATCGATAGTGGCCATTTTTACCAGGTCTCGGGCGGTAATAGAATTCTGCAGATGTTCCTGAGAATATTGCCAGGCCTTATTGAGTTCTGCAAGCAGGCTGGTAGAGCCGGTAATGGAACTGTCGGTGCCTATGATGAGCTGAATACCGAGTTCTCTTATCTTTCTGATATCTGGGTGCCGGCCGAAAATTCTTGAGCTTGAAGTTGGCAACCAGACAATTGTTGAACCACGGGCGGCGATCAGCTGCAGATCGGCTTCTTCAATGAACGTGCCGTTGACCAGAACTGTGTTTCTGTCTATTGCGCCCATGCGGTTGAGTTGTTCGATTTCTTCACGAATTTCCTGATGCTTACCTTCGCCGGCATGAATTATAAATGGAAGTATGCCACGGGCCTGTCTGAATTGTTCGGCAGGATTGGACCCCCATTTTAACTGATGCTGCGATACGGAATGCGTCATGTAAAAGTGCTCCAGCAGCGACACCAGAGGGTGCCCGATGAAGGTGGCTGAAATCTCAGACGGAAAATGATCTACAACTGTCGTTGCGCCTGAAATAATGTTCTTATACATGCCGATCACATAGAGGTCAGCGACAGAAAGGCGCTGCATCAGCTTGTATTCGTTGCTTTCGTGTACGCTCTGGTTCCATTCGAACCAGTTTTCGACGGGAGTATTGCCCAGTCCGGCCCAGCAGGTATCTATAAGATGGTCGTGCGCGTTTACCAGGCCGGGAACGACCATTTGACCGCCAAGATCAACTTCGCT
>CAZMWO010000425.1:0-3599 GCA_964569565.1 uncultured bacterium
ATTCCACACAGAAGCAAATATAAAAAGACTCCTTAACTTAGTGCCATTCGGGACATCTTACTTAATTATTGTGCACCGACTTATTCAATGGCATATTTGAATCATGGCTAGACTCGCAAGAATTGTTATCCCGGGCGTTCCTCATCATGTCATCCAACGAGGCAACAGGCGGCAGCAGGTTTTCTTCGGTGCCGATGATTACTCTGACTATATTGAATTGATGGCAGAATGGTGCCAAAAATCAGGTGTGGAAATATGGGCCTATTGCCTGATGCCTAACCATATTCATCTTATCGCTGTTCCAGTCAGAGAAGAGAGCTTCAAAAAGGGAATACCAGAGGCTCATCGTAGATATGCAAGAATGATCAATTTTCGAAATAACTGGCGTGGACACTTATGGCAAGGGCGATTCGCCTCCTATCCAATGGATGATAAATATCTTTATTATGCTGCTCGTTACATAGAACTCAATCCGGTTAGAGCAGGAATTGTAAAAAGACCGGAAGACTACAAATGGAGCAGTGCCGCAGCACACATGGCCGGCAAAGACGATAACCTTGTCAAAGTTCGCCCCCTTCTTGATCGAATAGCTTGTTGGTCAGCCTTTCTGGATGAAGCATCAGACGATGCTGCAATTGTTCTACTAAAAAAGTGTGAAAGAACCGGGCGACCTCTCGGCAGTCAAGAGTTTATCGAAAAACTGGAGAAAATAAGCTATCGAAAGCTCCTGCCTGGAAAACCGGGGCCAAAAAGAAAACCGCAAGACCAGGCAATTAAATAAGATGTCCCCGGAACTCCCCGGAACTCCCCGGAACTCCGGAACTCCCCGGAACTCGAGAGGCCGTTTCCTGATGGGTATGGAAAAAAGTCGAAGCAGTAGAATTATGGTTTGCTGCGGTCTTCTGAGGTCTTATAAAGCCCCATTTCACGCCATTTCGGCGGCCATTTTGCCTGAACTTTTTGCGCATCGTAACGTTCTGCCATGATATTGCTCCGTATCGTTGATTTGTCTGCGTCATAATAGTTTTACCAGCCGCCAAAGTCAATTTTCGACCACTGTTTGATTCCTGCTGGCCGGCCAAAATTAAATTAGTATTAAAATATCTGTATACAGATTATGCTATGGCTAAAGACAAACTATATTAGGAGGAAGCCAGATGCCTAATTGCAAAATTCTTTTTATATGTGTAATGCTGCTTATCTCAGCAGGTCTTGCTTTGACGACGCCTCCGGCTGCTGCAGAGGCAGATGTCGCTTCTGGCCTTTCAGTAGATGAGACGCTGCAGGAGCTTATCGCCGGCAATCGGCGCTTTATCACCAACTCATCGAAAAATACTGATTTTGCCCGCCAGATTGAATCAACCAGATCGGCTCAGCACCCGCATTCAGTATTCCTTTCGTGCATGGATTCAAGAGTTCCGCCTGAGATCATATTCGATCAGGGTATCGGCAATATTTTCGTCATAAGAAACGCCGGAAATGTTGAAGACAAAAATGTTCTCGCCAGCATGGAATACGCAGTTAAGTTTGCCGGAGCGCGGCTCATTGTTGTTATGGGTCACAGTCATTGCGGTGCTGTGTCAGGTGCCGTAAAAGGCGTTAAATCTGGCAACCTGACACAGCTGCTCAAGCAGATCGAGCCATGTATTCCGGTAGGGGTCAGGCATGACGGTATCGTAGAAGTCACTGCCCGCAACAACATACGCAGAACAATGCACGACATAGTTGCCAGAAGTTCGACAATCAAACAGATGCTTGCAACGAAGCAAATCAATCTTGTTGGTGCATTCTATGACATCGAAAGCGGCAAGGTCGAGTTTTTGTATTAGTTTCTCAAAAATATGAAGTAGAGTGAACGCAAAGTTTATTGTATGGTCACCGAGTGAGCAACGAAATTGATTTACATGGTTATACCCAGATCGAAGCTGTCGAGGCTTTCGTAAAGTTTTATAACGACTGCGTCAAGAACCGCGACTGGCGGCGCATTGAAGTCATACACGGATATGGCTCGAGCGGCGAAGGCGGTGCCCTGCGTCGCAGAATCCGCAGTTTTCTGGCCGGACATGCCGACTGTCTGCGCTTCGAAGCCGGCGAGAGCATTGCGCCGGCTAACCCTGGTGTTACCATGGTTTTTCCGGGCAAGGCGCTGCCCGACAGCGTCGATCTGCTGGCCGAAGAGATTCTCGAATACTGCGCCACCGCCAGAACCATAACGAAGATCAGCGGTAAGTTCAGGCGCTACGGCGACAGCAAGATTCAGACTTCACTCAGGCAGCTCGAAAAAAGCGGCGCCCTAAAATCGTTTTATAAAGGGCAATACCGCCATTACCAGGCGGTATATACAGAAGCGCGTTGATTTTTGCTAAATCAAAAGCTTCGGCCATCAGACGGGATGCTCATTTATATAAAGTCAGCGTTTGTCGGCGAAGGGGTCGTGAACTGCAGTGACGCGCGGCACGTAGCCGTATTTTGCATCGCCATAGATTTTTGAATTGCGCCAGCCTTTCATGTTTGAGTAAACCTGCTGCGCCGTCTGCAACTCGCCTTTGTGGGTATTGTCGGCGAACATCGGCACGCCTTTGCTGTCTTTACCCATATAGACGAACCAGTGATGAGCGTTGTCGGGCTTGTGATAAGCCGGATCTTTGTCGTAATGAATCTTGACATGTATCAGCATACCCGGCTTGAGCAGACCGGCTTCGACCGCTTTTGGCAGATCGTTGATCTGATAACCGCGCAATCTCTTGTCGGCCGGATAAGCCGCCTGCGGCTGCGAGGCCGCGGCTTTGCCGGGGGTAGCGCCAGCTTTGGCTGCCACGGTTCCGGCAAACTGCAGGCATTTATGCGACCTGAACCACTCGGTTTTTTTGGCCGCCGCCAAGCCCTTCATCAGAGCATCAGGAATAGCAGGCCCATTGATCCCGCCTGTTTTGGTGCTTACCGGTGTCGTGTTACCCGAGGATGGCACACTGGGGCTGGTAGACGGCTTTGCCGGGCCAGTTTCCCGAGGTGAGGTCGTTGCGATCATATCTTCTTCGGAAGTAGAAACTTTGATCAGGCTGGTATGAACGTAGGCAAAACCTGAGCCATAGCGAATGCGATACCAGTCTCCTTCGCGCGCGACAATCGTCACCTTTTTGCCAGGCTTGAAGCCGTCTATGATGGTTCCCCAGGGCGAGATTCTGACGTTGAGCTTCCAGCGTGCCGTCACTGTTCCCGCCACTTCGCGGGTCTGCGAAGAATCTGCATCGGCAAAAATCACCGGCTTTTCTTCAAAAGGACTTATCAGTGCCGGGCCGGCAAAAACGGCACCGACGCCAGTTATCAGCAGCGCAGCAACAATGATAAACCTCTTAAACATGAGCGGCCTCCATTCCCAGGTTCGCGACCCTGTACAGCATATAATAGAATACCATCAGTTTATCAAAAAGTTTCAAATACGAAGACAACGTGCAATGCTATTAATTTGGCGAAACTTAACTTTAAACTTGGTGGTATTATCAAATGACAGGATAAAAGGAGGGGCGAGATGAACAAGATCATTTTAATACTGGTCGCAGCAGCTGTTCTTGCCGGTGCTGGCATGCTTCAGGCAACGC
>CAZMWO010000426.1:0-3598 GCA_964569565.1 uncultured bacterium
CATCTTTTTTTCTCATACGAGATGGGCATGGTCAAACCCGATCGTGAGATTTACGAAGAAGTCTGCCGCCGATTGCAAAAAGAGCCGCAGCAGATTCATTTTTTTGACGACAGTCTGGCCAATATCGAGGCCGCGCAGCATGCCGGTCTCAACGCCTATGTTGTCACCAGTCCGGCTCAGATCAAAGAAATCGTTGGCAGACTGCCATAATCGCGGTGATTGCAAAAGAGGCCGGCCTGTTGTATAAATGCTTATCAAAACTTCTGGAGAAAAACCCGTGAAACTCAGCTCACAACAACGCAAGCATCTCGAATCTCTCGCCCATCATCTCGAACCGATCGTGCGCATCGGCAAGCAGGGGCTCGAGTCGAAGATCATTCTCAGCGTGGTTGAGGCATTCAATACGCATGAGCTGATCAAGATCAAACTGCTCGATTCTTCGCCGGTAGAAGCATCAGAGGCGGCTGAAGAAATTTGCCGGGCAGCAGATGCGACGCTTGTACGGGTAATAGGTCGGGTAATTGTTATGTACAGGCCGTTTTCTGATAAACCGCGGAAAATAGAGCTGCCCTGAGAAAGAATATATATGCAGTCAGGTCGGCAATTACTCTGTTCATAAGACTTTGCGTGCTGATTGACTATGGTTTCCATATAACTGTATAATAGCCTCACACACAGACATAAATACTGATCGTTACAAGGTTATATTGAGGGGACCGCATTTGTTTACCGATAATTCTCAGACTGATTCTGCCGCAAATGTTGAATCTGGTGGGAACCTGGCCCGGCCGGGCATTTTTCGTTCACTGAAGCTAAGATTTATCATCTATTCTATTACGGCAATGCTTGTCGTGGCCGGTGTTGTCACTTTACTGATGACAAGCCATGTTCACAGCAACTTCGAGCAGCAGTACCAGCAGCATCTCGATCGCATGGTAGCTGAGCAGATCGAAGAATTGCGTATGGTTATTCTTTCAGGCCAGCCGGCTGACATCGATGCACTTCTCGCCAGGATAGCGGCTAAAATAGATGCCGGCAGCATACGCCTGGTCGATGAGTCAGGAAACATCACAGCCTCATACAGAGATGAAACGCGTGAACGCAGGCAGTCAAGCATATCTTTTCACCATGATTTTCAGGCTGCCGGCAAAGATGGCAGTCTCGGACAATGGCAGTTGAGGCTCAGAGTGCGACCGGATACGTTATCTGGAGTCGCCGACAGCTTCATGCTTCAACAGCTTCTTGTCATTATGTTCATGCTGGCTGCTGCCGTAGTTGGAATTGCTTTTGCGCTGGAGATAACTGTAAGCAGGCGCATCACAGAGTTTAAAAAACACATGAAGTCGGCCCTCGATACCGATATCTCTGCGATACCTGCCGGAAATCTGCGTGATGAATTTTCTGAACTTGACGAACAGCTGACAAGCCTTGTCAAAATCTGTCAGCAAAAGAGTAATTCGTTAAAAGTATTTGCAGATACCGCTGAAATGGTTTGTTTTACGGTAGATCTGACAGATGAGTCGGTTGCCGCTTTTGGAGACAGCAGAAAGTTGCTGGGTATCGATCCCGGTGCTCTGCGCAGTGTCAGCGACTTCATCAAGCTTATGCCGGCCACGGATGAAGCCCGTCTGCGACAGCGCTGGCTAAGCCTGCGCACCGAAGTTCTCTCTGGAAAAAGCGGATCAGGCCGTCGCGATTCATTATGGCAGTTGAGCCAGAGCGGGCTTGCCGATGCCGGCATGCCGGCAGGTGAAGCCTGGATCAGAGTGCTTCTGCAATGGTCTGGCGGCGATGACAGGCTGATTTATGGCGTGATTACCGATGCGACAGACAAAAAAGTATCAGAAACGGGCCTGAAGGTAGAACTGGAAAATTTTCGCAGCATATACATGAATCTTCCGGTCGGCCTCTGGCGAAGTTATAACGACCGCTTTATCAGCATGAACAAGGCGATGGCGCAGATTCTCGGGTATAAAACGCCACAGGAAGCGATCGATAAGGTTCAGAGTATCGGACATCAGCTTTATCTGACTCCTGTAGATCGATCGTTTTTCTTTGACGAGTTGCGCAAGCGGGATCAGATGCGAAGCCTCGAAATGAAGTTCCATCGTGCCAATGGTGAACTTTTCTGGGCCGCCGTCTTTGGCAGGGTGTTTTATGAGAACGGCCGCGAGTATTGTGAAGGCTGTTTTATTGACATAACCGACAAAAGGCAGGCTGAAGAGAAACTTCGTCTGAACGAGGAAATTCTTCGTCAGAGTATAGAGTCAGGAGACGTAGTCGCCTGGCAGTTCGAACCGGTCAGTGAACAATTTCTGCTGTTCGGGGCCGTAAAACGAATGCTTGGCGGGAGCATGCCTCTCGACCCTGTTTTTAAAAACTTCTGCAAGGTGATTCATTCTGAGGATCTGCATGCTTTCAAGTTATTTTTTGATAAATCGCGGCGTAGTGATGTAGCCAGAGGGGTCTGCCCGCTGGATTTCCGAATCTGCATTCTCAACCGTGAAAAGATGACAGAAGTTCGTCATCTTCGTCTTCTGACTTCTGCAGCAGAAAGTCTGCTGGCAAGCTCGCAAAGGGTTATTCGTGGCGTAATGATTGATGTCACCGATCTTGTGCAAACTGAAATGGCGCGCAAATCAGGCGATGATATCAAGTTTGAGGGCATGGATACTGCCGAATTGTTTACCAGCATGAGTCACGAAATCAGAACGCCGCTTAGCGCGATAATCGGCTATAGTGAGCTGCTGGTGCCGATTGCTGAAAATGAACGGGTAAAGCACTATGCCAGCTCGATTATTGCCGCCGGCAGAAGCCTGATCAATATCATCAACAGCATACATGACCTGGTAAGGCTTGAATCAGGACAGGTAGAACTGATCGAGGGTCCGCTGAACCCGGCTGACCTGCTGGCCGAAGTCGACTCGATGTTCAGTGAGGAGGCCGAACGCAAAAACCTTGAATTCTGGGTGCAGGTCGATTCTGAAGTTCCTTCAGTAATATTGTCCGACGAGGCCCGTATCCGTGAAATACTGATCAATCTTGTAAGTAATGCTATCAAGTTCACTAATCATGGTTCGGTCGGAGTTCGTGTCGCACTCGGGCATTTGTCGCAGCAGAATCTGATCAATCTGCTGATTACGGTAGAAGATACAGGCGTTGGTATCGATTGCGAGAACCCTGAACAGATTTTCGATCCTTTATACAGACGGAAGTTCCAGAACAGGTTCGGTGGAACCGGTCTGGGTCTCGCAATCTGTCGCCGCCTCGTCGAACTGCTGAACGGTACGATCAAAGTTAAGACCGAGCTCGATAAAGGAACCAGGTTCGACATCATTCTGCGTGACGTAAAACTGCCGGAACGCTCTAAAAAGCAGATTGCAGCTGATGCTGCCCGCAAGGGCATGCTGAAGTTTTCCGGACAGAAAATCATGGTTGCCGATGATACGGCTTCGAACCGCGAGCTGATCGCCGAAGCCATGAAAAATGCCGGTCTTAAGGTCGTCTGTGCCTCAGATGGCAATGAAGCGGTTGAACTGGCGAAAAAGGAATTGCCTGAGCTGATTTTCATGGATCTGCGCATGCCGCAGAAAGATGG
>CAZMWO010000427.1:0-3597 GCA_964569565.1 uncultured bacterium
ATTACCTTGGCAAAACTCGAACAGGTAAGAAGAAACTTCTATACCTCTCACAGAACGACCATTGTGGTGGCAGGCCCGGTTTCTCCTTCTGCAGTAGCGAGCTGGGTGGCTGATGCCTTCGGCGAACTTGCTTCGGCGCCGCATCCTTTCCCCCCTTCTCTACGTCCGGCCGGTCTGGGCTTGACTCCGATACGTGTAGCGAGTCCTCATTTCAACGGCCAATTCATCCTCTCCTGGCCTGCTCCAGAACGTTTTTCCCCTGAGCACCCGGCGTACCTGGTAAGCGAGTATCTGCTAAGAAAAGCGCCTGAGCTTGCCTCACGCCTTGGAACATCCCCCTGTCATCAGGAATTACTTTCTGATAACCTTATACTGGATATGCAGGAGGATTCCGGGCTACATTTCCTCTGGGGGCGACCTGTGCCTGGAGCCTCTGCCGAAAAAATTGTCGAACAGTATGCGAAGCTTCTCACTGCTCTTGCATCTGAAGGACCGACTCTCGCAGAGCTTTCCGCAGCCAGGGCCCAATGGCAGCGCGATGCCTGGACGCAGTTTCAAACCACTGAGGGGCGGAGCAAGCTTCTGGGTTTCGGAGCTGCTTTCGCCGGCGATCCGGCAGCGTGGCAACGTGAGTGGGCGGCTGTTTCGAACGTCTCCGCGTCGGATGTACAGGCCTACATACGAAATTGGCTGGCGCCGGCGCAGGCTACCTTCCTGGTTTTCGTCGCTTCCGAAACCTTGCCGGCAACCGCTGCCGCGCTGGCAGAACCTGTCTCCGGGTCGATCCTTCCCTGCCAATCTGCAGAAATAAGTTCTCCATCGGCAAATCTCGCCTTCACCCTGCCGCCACCGAATCCTGGAACTGCATCACTCAAGATCCCGAGACACGAGCGCTTTTTTGCCGACAACGGCCTGGAGATATGGATACTTGAGGACCAGTATGCGTTCGCCGGCCAAGCCCAATTGATCTTCCCGCGCGGTCATGGTGCCGATCCCCAAGGGCATGCCGGATCGGCAAAGCTTATAGCTGCTTGTTTGTCGAGAGGACTGAGAATGCGACAGCCAATCGGAGGAGTGATGTCGAGCATTCAGGCAAATGACGATGAAATCTCCATCCGCTGGGAAGGCTCTCCCGCCTCATTAACTCTGGGATTGCAACAGATACGATCTCTGATCGTAGACTGGCCGTTCTCTGCCGCCGAGGTAGAAGCGGCACGCAACGAGCAGGTCATCAAGCCTGATCTGCGGGTGATTTCCGTGGCACGTCTCGCCCTTTTCGGCCCTGATCACCCACACAGCAGGCTCCCTGCCCAGGTAGCCTCCGAAGTGAAGACTATTACTCCGTTCGAGCTGGCTTCCTGCTCTCTCCGACTACAGCCTCGCGGAGCCGCGCTTTTCCTGTCGGTTCGCCCTGACTGGAGGGCCAAGATTGAGCCGTTGCTGGACGTCGCCCGTGATTGGCCTGAAACCGCCTCGGCGGTGATTCCGCTCATTCCGCCTCCAAGCCCGGTCATTCCCGGAACGGTTGTCTGTTTCGAAATGCCTCAGGCTTCGAAACTCACAGTAAATCATATCTGGCCTGGCTATTCGGCCGGATCGCTGGAAGACCTGGCCCTGGATTGCATTCACGAAGACATGGGCGGGTATATCTTGTCGAACATGCGGCAATCCTTCCCGATTTATTCGTGCGTTCAGTCTCACTCGCCCTGGGCCGGCACGGGTGTGGGCCTGATAAGCCTGGTTTTCCAACCCGACCAGGTTGGCGCGGGTATGGATACTCTCCTTCAGATTTTCCAAAATTATTTTCGAGACCTTGACCGAAGACAGGCTATGGTTCGCACGTTAACCTTCCGAAACCGTTTTTTATCCGGAAAACTGGCCTGTCATCCCCGGGAAAAAGGATTGAAAATGGCCATTCAGACCTGGAAATTGGGAATTTCTCTGGAAGAGTTGTTCCAGCAGATCGAGTTTCCTGCAGAAGAAGCGATGAACCGCGTGTATCCAGCCGAACCGGGCCGCCTTCCGGGCTTTTTTCTCCTGGTGGGTTCTCAGGATACAATTCAGCCGGCCGTCGAAGCTTTTATCAGATCTGGAATACCACATATCTGCATGAGTGCTTCTGAACTTGCCCCTGGGATGATTCCTGTCAGATGAGACGGATAAAAATCTCATTCGACACCGTCGGCTGATAACGGTCAGAAGTGGAACTGAGTGCGCATCTGAATGATGTTGGAGCGGCCGAGGTCTTTTTCGTCGGCGATGACATAGCCCCACATGATGCGGGCATTCGGGTTGAGATGCCAGGCACGAATAAAAGTCTCCCGGCGGAAGCTCTTTTAGTGCAGTTTACCTGTAATCGCCGTCTTCGTATCGGAAACAGGCGGTAGTTATTTGACGTTACTGGCGAAAAAAAAATCCCCCGGTGTCACCGGGGGATCTGGTATGAGCTTATTCTGAATCGAGGGCGGAGATGCCGGGCAGGGTCAGGCGTTCGAGAAACTCGAGGCTGGCGCCGCCACCGGTCGAGACATGCGTCATTTTATCGGCAACGCCGGCGATTTTAACGGCAGCGGCCGAATCGCCGCCACCGATGATGACGGCCTTGCCTTCGCCGGCGATGCGCGCAAGTTCGTGTGAGAGTTTGATCGTGCCGTATGACCCCTCTTTGATTTCGAAGGCTCCGATCGGGCCGTTCCAGAGAATTGTCTGAGCCTTGTCGAGAATACTGATCGCGTGATTGATCGATTCTTCGCCGAGATCGAACGATTCCCAGCCTTCTTTGATGGTTTTGACATTACGCTCGAGGTTGCCGACACAGAGATTCCCAAAATCAAATTTGTCGGTGATCACAAAATCACGTGGCAACACGATTTTGTCGCCGTATTTTTCCATGAGTTTTTTAGCTGTTTCGAGCATGGATTCTTCGACGAGCGACTTCTGTACATCGAAGCCGGTAGCCTTGAGCAGAGTGTAGCCGATACCCCCGCCGACGATGAGCTGGTCGATCTTTTGCAGTAGTGATTCAATAATACCGAGTTTGGTCGAAATTTTCGAACCGCCGGTGATGCCGACGAACGGGCGCTTCGGCTCACTGACTGCGCCACCGAGGTATTTGAGTTCTTTTTCGACCAGCATTCCGGCCATTTTCAGGCTGACATGGCGGGTGACGCCGGTTATCGAAGCGTGGCTGCGATGGCAGGTGCCGAAGGCGTCATTGACGTAGATGCCATCAGAGAGGCCGGCCAGGCCGCGGGCAAAGAAAGCGTCGTTCTCTTTCTCGCCGATGGCGTAGCGCAGATTCTCGATAAGGTTGATGCTGCCCTTGACTATGGCACTCTTTTCGATGAGAACGCCGGATGTAGCGATACTTTTTTCATGAAAGACGACATTGGCGAAATGCTCGCGCAGATACTCGGCAACCGGGCGCAGACTGTATTCGGCGTAGATTTCCTCGCGCGACTTGCCCTTCTTTTCCTGCTTGTCGGGCTCGCCGAGATGCGAACAGAGAATCGGCGTGGCGCCGTTTTCCAGCAGATATCTGATCGTCGGCATGGCAGCGTCGATACGGGTAGTATCTGTTATTTTGCCCTTCGACAG
>CAZMWO010000428.1:0-3596 GCA_964569565.1 uncultured bacterium
CGCCTGCGCCCTTGTATGATTTTTTGCCAGGCGTGAATTCTTAACCAATCGACCCCATAATTCAAATGTGACAGAGGACTAGAGGGCGGTGAGGGTCTGGGTGAGGTCTTCGGCGGGGGAGGCGAGGTCGTCTTTGAGTCCGGCTTCCTGGCAGATATTCTGAAAAGCCTCGCCGATGCAGATCTGTTGTTCAGGCGTTGCCAGATATGTTGCCAGCAGCAGCGCCGAAAGAAGTATTGCGCGTGCCAGTTCGGGGTCGAGCGTGCGTGCGCTTTCGCTGGCGTAATTGGCCAGAATCCGGTCTATGCGCTTTTGCCATTCCCCCTTAGAAACAGGTTTGAGTGAGACAATTTGCAGAATTTCAGCGGCAGCGCTGCTGTTGTTGCTGAGCGCCGGGTGCAGCATAGCGGTAACGCGTGCGGTTTCTTCGACCAGAAAGGCATGCTGGGCAAGCTTTGCTTCCATCTTCTGTTGAATGGTGGTAAGTTTTTCGTTTGCCACTGCAAGCTCTTCACCAAATTTTGCAAACATTTCGCGTTCTGCATCGGCAGAACCGTCGCAGAGCGCGAGCCCCCAGCATCCGGAAAGAATCTGTTCTTTTTCTTTGTCATTCAGGCGTTTGCTGGGTTCAAGCTTCTGAAAACCTTCGGGCGACTCAATCGCAGCAAGCCACTGCTGCTTTTCTTCGGCAGGAGCAGGGATGAATTCGATAATAGAGCGCAGACTGGCTAGCTCTTCGGGCGAAATAACGCCGTCGGCGTTTTCCATGCGCAGCAGGTAATGCAGAAAAGTGCGGTAAAAGCGGGCGTCTTTGCCGGCTTTAAAGATGTCGTAGATGCTTTCGGAGATGAAATAGCTGCCGATCATACCAATGGCAGCCCCAGGAACAATCCAGAAGAAGCCGGCGTAGATGCCAAGCCAGTATAAAACTGCTGCAGGTGCAGCTTTTAGCGCTGCTTTGCTTTTTTTCTGGCTTTCTGAGGGCAGGTTGCCGAGGTTGTTTGCTTCGAGAGCGAGCGCCTGGCAGCGCTGTGGCAGTTTATACACCCATCCGGCGTTTCCGGCTTCATTGAGAATCCATTTGATCATGCCGGCAATAAAATACTGGCGGCGCTTTTCGCTGTTAATCTCAGGGGTATTCTGTTGGTCGGTCGTCTGCTGAACTTCGCTCATGCTGTCACCCTCCGTCTTGCTTTCTCTAACAGTCAGACTAACTGTAAATGCCAAATAAATCAATGGTTAAGGCTTCGGGGGGGCGGTATTTTTCTTCCTCATCATGTAATCGGTCTGGCGGTAGGATTCCATATATTCTTCGCTCGACGGGTCGAGGGAAACAGCGGTGCGAAAGTATTCGCGGGCGGCCCGCAGGTTTTTTTTGCCAAGTTCTTTGTTGCCGAGTGTGTAGAATGATTTTGCCTGCCTTTTACTCTGCGGGGTGACCTTGTCTTTGTGTTCGCTGGCATGGCTTTTGCCTTTTTCGACGTCAGACCAGTTGACAACTACTTTTGCCGGTTGCTGCTGCGTTGGCTCTTTTCGTAGCATGATCAGGCCGGCCAGCAGTACAAGAATAACGACACCAGCCGAGAGAAGAAATCTGGTATTTCGAGGGTTCGGGCTTGCAGCTGGTGACGACTGCGGCTTGATTTTGGCCGTTGTCGCAAAGGTTTGATCTGTCGTCGTCTTTGAGGCGGGCGCAGATTGAGGCCCACTTTCGTCATTTGCAGTGCCCGGTTGTTCAGTCGCCAGATGCCTCGCTGGCGTGGGCGTAGGTTTTGGCTTTGGTTCTGAAATTGTAACCGGTTCGCGCGGTCTGTCGCTGGCGGGTCTGGGAGAAAATTTTGGCCGGGGTGGCTCAAACTGGCTGGTGGGCTCTTTGTTTATCGGCTTTTCAGCCTCTTCAGGTGTTTTTCCGGATTCTTTTTCTTCTGCAGCGATGGCTGGTAATGGCAGGTCTGAATGCATGATTCTCAGCGAATCCATTTCCATTTCCAGCAGGGCGACGAGTTGCCGGAACGGCGATTTGCGGTTCCTGGCACACAACATCCCCGATTTATCTTCGGGCATTTCCTCTTCCAGGGTTTCGATGATTTCCCTGGTTATATCCTCAAGCTTTTTTAAACATATTTTATTCATTGTACCAACCATATTGTTCTTATTTTATCAATACATTATAATACAGATAAGTAGAAAAACATAAAAATTAAGGTTTGATTTTGGTCAGGATAGAATTTTATGTCTGTTTTGTTGCCCGTTTTGTGTTTGCAAGGTTTGTGCTGCGTTTTTTCGCGTGCTCGGTTTTACTGTCTGGTGGTTTCTTAAAAATTGAGTTGACCTGTAATTGAAGTCTGGTTAATGCCGGAGCCCTGGTTGTTCCCTTCATTGGGTTAGGATCGCTTATGAAGAATCTGCGGGAAATGGCGGGCATGGTCTGCCGGTTTATGGAGCTTAAGCATGCTTCATAAATTTTTGCGTAATCTTTATCTTTTTGTTTTAATTGCCGGTTCTCTGTTAATTTTCTCTGACAATCAGGTGTCAGCTGCCTCGTTCAAGATAAGCAACCTGGCTGATTTTGTCGCTCCTGGCGCCGCCTTCAGCGATGTGGTTGCTTCCGATACCTCTGGTGCTGGAGCTGATTTTCTCAGACTGCGCAACACCAACCCCGGCGAAGACGATGGTAACCCCGCCCTCAAATTCGGCGGCCGCGGCGTATGGTCGAAGAAGCGGGATATTGCGCTGGATATTCCAAATGATTTTCACACACACACGGCACCGCTGGACCGAGGTAAAGCCGAGAGAATTGGCGAAAAAGTAACTATCGAGTTAATCAGTGTTGGAAACGCTAACGCGGACTGGTCAGATCTGCGATTGACTGATTGGGCAGGGAACCAGGTTCCGTTCAGGTTGCTTGATTTCGAAAGGCCAACCGACAATCCCGACACTCCGGTCAGACTCCTGTTTGAAGCCAATGCACACCCTGCCTGGCCTGCTGCCAGCTATACTTACCATCTTTACTATGGTAATTCCGATGCCCTGAGCGTTGAAGATATTAGTCTGAGCCAATTTTACGTAATCAACCATGACTTTGAAGACGGTCTAACCGGTTGGGGGGTATGTAGTGGCGTCAATGGCATGTATTCGGTCGATACCAGCTTAGACCCTCTACTAAATGCTCCGCACGCAAATTATCCTGAGATGCAGATAGAAAACGGAATTTCGATCATTCCCAAAGGTTATAGCGGTTTTAACAGTAACGCCTGCTTGTCTTTGTGTTTTCCTGAATCCCTTCCGGCGGGTGCCGCGGGATATACTGACGGAGCCTGGCGTGCATACAGTCAGAGTGTGACCGGTCCATCGACCGGCACCTACATTCTCTCCGCGCAACGACGTTTTACTTCAGCTTCCTGGACTCAGGGCTGGTATTCGCTGATATTCCTTAAATCAAATACAGTTGGCCGTGATCTCCGGTTGTTTGTCTCTTCAGGTTTTTCTGACTGGATGGAAGCTACAGTGGACTTCACTCCTGTTGCTACTAGAACGGTTGAACTTGGACTGGGCATGCAGGTGACCGAAGATAGTGGCGGTACGCTGCGAGATCG
>CAZMWO010000429.1:0-3596 GCA_964569565.1 uncultured bacterium
CACGCAAAAGCGTGTGCGAAATCTGTCTGACAATGACGACTACCAGATCGGGCCGCCCGAGGCCGGCCTTCAGCTCGGCAAGACTTTTGAAGCCGCTGTGCCATTCGACTTTCAGATTATTTTGCGCCAGCACCCTCTCATATTCGCTTCCCACATAGTCGCCGCCAAAGATTTTAACCTGCTGACCGGAAAAGACCGGCGCGACTGCGCGGGCCTCAGGTGGCAGCACCCGACCGCAGAAGTCGCAGCTTTGCCCTGGCCCGGCGGCCCTGACCAGAGCTTCACCGGCAGCAAGACTGCGACAGGCATTATTATCACAGCTTCGATAAATTTTAACATGCATACGCAAAGGCTCAAGAGCTTCATGATAATCTTCAGAAAATGCCAGTTCGTCCTCTGCCGTTTTCTGGAAATCAACACCCCGTTGTCTCAGCAACTCGACAAAGCGATCGGGATTGAGCTGGCTGACTCCGAAAAAAGCCCGTAACCGCCTGAAATCAGCTGTCTTCTGAATCTGGATCGAGGAGTCATGCCGCGCCAGCAATTCAACCCGGTAGACACCGGCCTGACGATCGGCGAACTCCGGCAGCCAGACGCCTCTGACCGGTATCCCGACCTGATTCTCCGGAATTTCCACCATTACTTTGTAGCGCTGCGAATCTGCCACGAGAAAAAAATCTCCGCCACAGACTTCGACACACCCGCAGACTTCGCGCCTGGCGTCAGCTTCAAGCGACTCCAGAGCTACCGGCCGATTTTCGCGGTCGAGCTGCAGAGTGGCGAATTCTTCGCGAACCAATGATGTTCGACTTACCAGAGAGCCTTCGACAAAGATCACCTGCCCAGAAATCGACATAAAAAGCCAGGTTCGTCGGCCGCAGGGTTCCTTATGCGTGCTGACAAGCTGCCCGGCCAGGCGCAATCCTGATTGCGACAAGGGTTCGAGCTCAGCCAGGCGCCGGCGCAAAAATTCTATCTGGCGATCCTTGTCGGTATCAACCGCCTGCCGCTCTGCCAGCTCAACTTTTTCGGCCTCGAGACGCCTGATCGTAGTTTCACGATGCTCGAGCGCCCGACGCAGAGCCTCGACTTCTGCCGAAAAAGCCGCCAGCCGCTCCGAATCATCTGAAGCAGGACGGCTTTCGACAACGGCAGGAAGCTTCGTCAGTTGTTCTTCAGCCATGGCGGCCCGGAGACGCAATCCGGCGATCTCCTGCGCAAGAGTCAGATTCGCCTGCTCCGCCTGTTTAAGCCTGTGCGAATAGTCTTCAATTCGACGGTTTTGTGCCACAATCTCATCGTGCTGCTGCCCGGACTGCTTTTTGAGCTGGCGGTTATCTGCCCGGAAACTTTCGAGAAGCTTGTCAAGTTCGGTCACCCGGGCCTCAAGGCGCCTGGCGCGGTCTTCTTCCTTTCCCGATATCTCTGCGACCGCAGGAGCAGACGTGGCAGGCTCAGCCGGCTCCGGTTCAGCCAAAGACGCGAGCACGCGTTCGTAAACCGGCCGGGCAGCTGGGCGCGGGTCGATCTGCGCCAGAATCCTGATTTTTGCCGGGCTGCCGAAAGAGCCCGACAACAGCTTTGCCTCGTTTTCCCGATCGGAAACCAGCGACGGAAACTGCATGGTCTGCGGATTTTTTTCGACCCAGGTAAAGAGTATGATTTTGCGCAGGGCATTATCGCTGCGGGCATAAGCCAGTATTTCGCGAACCAGCGCCGGCTTGTCGACAACCCGGTTCTTTTTGACAAAGCGGGCGCAGCGGGCAAAAAGAGCCCGGTTCGGCTTGACCCAGCCGATCAGATCGTTCTCTGAAGTATCGGCCGCGACGAGGGCAAGAAATGAGTAATCGTCCTGCAGACGCTCAAACACCTGTGCCCAGAAATCTTCAGCCATTGGCCATTCCCTTGAGTCGCTGCAATATATTGAGGGCTTCGAGCGGCGTTATGTTGTTGACATCGATGCGGCTGACCGCCTCGATCAGCTCATTGCCGGGCGAGAACAGACTGAGCTGCTGCGGGCGCGTCTGAGGTTTGAGGCTGCGGGTAACCCGGCCAAGCTCGTCCTGTTCGCTCTTCTCGAGCTCAAAAAGAATCTCGCGGGCACGGTCGATAACCGGCCCGGGCAGACCGGCCAGGCGCGCCACCTCGATACCATAAGACTTGCTCGCAGCGCCTTCGTGAATCTTATGCAGAAACACCATGTCACCGGTCTTTTCATCATGGCTGACACCGACATTCAGGTTGAAAACGCCGGGATGTACGCTGTCGAGGTCGGTCAGCTCGTGATAATGCGTAGCAAAAAGCGTGCGGGCGGAGATGTGCAGGCTTATGTGCTCGAGAATAGCCCAGGCGAGGGAAAGGCCGTCGAAGGTCGAGGTGCCACGCCCGATCTCATCGAGAATAAGCAGGCTGCGGGCGGTTGCACTTCTTAGAATCGCCGATGCTTCCATCATTTCGACCATAAAGGTCGACTGGCCTCGCACAAGATTATCAGAAGCCCCGACCCTCGTGAAAATGCGATCGACGATGCCGATCTCGGCAACTGCTGCCGGCACATAGGAACCGATCTGCGCCATGAGCACAATCAGCGCGGTCTGGCGCAGATAGGTAGACTTACCGGCCATATTCGGACCGGTTATAATCGCCTGTCGCCGCCCTGAATCGAGCAGAATATCGTTAGGATTGAATTCGCCGCTGCCGAGAAACTTTTCGACAACCGGATGACGACCACCGACAATGCGCAGAGTATCGTCATCACTAAGCAACGGGCGGGTGTACTGATTTTCACAGGCCAGCTGCGCCAGCGAGCAGAAGGCGTCAGCAGCGGCAACAGCAGCCGCATTACGCTTGATGCCGGCGATACTTTCCAGCATGCGACCGATCAGGTCTTCATAAATTTCCTTTTCGATGGCTACCGACTTGTCGCTGGCCGTAAATACGCGGTTCTCGTAGTCTTTAAGCTCAGCCGTGATGAAACGCTCGCCGGTGGTGAGCGTCTGCTTGCGCACGTAATTTTCAGGCGCCTGGTCAGCAAGACTCCTCGAAATCTCGATAAAATAGCCAAACACGCTGTTCTTTTTGACTTTGAGAGTCTTGATGCCGGTGCGCTGCTTTTCCTGCTCTTCAAACCGGCGCAACCATTCGTCGCCGTCTTTCAGCAACCCGCGCAGATCATCGAGCTCCGGGCTGATGCCGGCAGCGATTACCCCGCCATCGGAAAGCACAGCCGGAAGCTCTTCCAGCAGATGGCTGTCGATCATGTCGGTGAGCTCTTCGAGCGGCTGCATTGAAGCTGCCAGGTCGCTCAGGCCAGCCGCTTCAAGTTGTCTCTGCAGATGTGGCACGCGGGCGAGGCCGGCCGAAAGCGCCTGCAGATCGCGGGGGTTCCGGCTGCCAAGCGTGATTTTGCTCAAAATTCTTTCGAGGTCAGGTGTACCCTTGAGCAGTTCGCGAATTTCGGCGAGCGGCAGCGGCCTGCTGACCAGCGCTTCAACCTGATCGAGCCGGCGGTTGATGGCATCTCGATTGACCAGCGGTTTGAGCAGCCATTTTTTAAGAGTTCGCGCACCCATACTGGTGCGGGTACGATTGAGCAC
>CAZMWO010000430.1:0-3596 GCA_964569565.1 uncultured bacterium
ACAGGCTTTTTTCAATTTGCCAAGCTCTTTTTTCTTGGCTTCAGGAAGCTGTTCGATTCTGTCTTTCTGCAGTAGAGGGCTGAGATAGAAATTGCTCATGTATCAGACCCCGAGTTGTGACTTGACTTTGCTGAAGTGTGGGTTGTTCGGGTTCAGCTTGATAGCTTTTTCGAGATTTTCCCGCGCTTCAGAATACTTGCCGAGTGCGTGCTGCACTTCTGCCAGTGAACAGAAAGCGTCAGCATCGCTGTAAAGCATGCCGAAACTGTAATGGTAGTCTACATCTTCAGTGTCGTATTCTACAGCCTTTTCGAGGTATTTGACCGCTTCTGCAAGGTTACCCATGAAGAAATACGAGCGGCCGATATAGTAATGTCCTTCGGCAAAACGTTTTTTGATGGCTACGAGTTCTTTGTAGCGATCGATTACCTTGTTGAACAGTCTTGTCGACTTGTCACTGTTGCCAAGCATCTGGTAGGCACAGGCAAGCGTAAAACTCGCCATTATGTCATCTGCATCGGCAGCCACAGCATTTTCCAGATTGCTGACGGCATTCTCCAGATCTCCGCGCATCATCATGATGCGGCCGATATGCCCGTAGATTTCTGTGTGGGTTGGCTTGAGATCGAGGGCTTTGCGCAGATATTCGAGAGCTTCTTCGTGCCGGCCAAGGTGAGCCAGCGAACACCCGAGGTCGAAATTCGTGTTCTGGTTGTTCGGATCAAGTTCCAATGAGTGTGTGTAAGCGGCGGCAGCCTCTTTGACCATGCCTTTTTTCATGTAGTAATCGCCAAGCTTGTTGTGGGCCTGAGCGAATTCTGGGTCGATAGAGATGGCTTTTTTGATCTCATCTATTGCCTGTTCCATTTTGCCGCACATTGAAAAAGAGATGGAGCGATCCAGGTGCTGATTAGCACGATCCCGATCCTCAATTGAAATTGGTGCAACCATAGTTGTTGGGTACCTCACATGGGGAAATCTTGTCTGTTACGAAAAAATCAAGACGTTGCAAAGTTAATACCATACCCCGAAGCAAAATAGCAAGGAATTCACAAAAAAACTTAAAAATTTACCGCTGTTACATTATTTTAAGCTCACCATGCAGGGCACCGGCTGCGTTGACCGCCTGAAATATTGCGATAAGGTCTTTCGGGGTGGCTCCAATTGCGTTGAGTGCTGCGACCAGGTCGTCTACCGTCGTTTCTCCCTGCACTGCCACCATGCTTCCCTGTGTCTGATTGCGTTTTGCCGCAGCATTGCCAGCATCCTGATTCTGGTTGTCTATTTCGATCCTGATCCCATTGTGCGAGATAACCACCTTGCTGATTCGGACGTTGCTGCCTACTATGACGGTGCCGGTGCGCTCATTGATGACTACCCGGTTGGGTTCATCTATTGAAAGGGGTAGATTTTCGATGTTAGCGGCAAAACTCACCGGGTCATCAGACATGCTTGAGGGAACACGTACTTCAATGTGTCCAGGATTTACTATCGTCGCCCATCCCAGACCATATCGACGATCTATCGCCTCTTTAACCTTGCGGGTAAGAACTGTGTCCTTTTCCTGCAGCAGAACGCTGAACTTGCCGCCGCGCGCAAACCTGTCATCGACCCCACGTTCCATGATTGCTCCGTTCGGCACGTAACCAACAGTAAGGTGGTTCTTCTGCCCGGCTTTTCCAGCCGCCGCACCACCGGTGCCTGCCTCGAACCCGCCGATCGAAACCTTGCCCTGGGCGACGGCATAGACCTCGCCGTCACCGCCTTTTAAAAGTGTGGGCAGCAATACGCCGCCCTGTAAACTTTTGGCATCGCCGACCGAACTGATCGTGATGTCAAATGGTTCGCCGGCGCGCCCATAAGAAGGCAGCATACCGGTGACTATGACCGCGGCCACATTTTTACTCTGGATCTGTGCTGTTGAGAGTTCCATATTCATTTTCTGGAACATGCCGCGAATCATCTCGATGCTCATCTCACCTTTGTCCCCGGTACCGTCTAGACCTGTTACCAGGCCGTAGCCCAGCACCTGATATTCACGGTTACCACTCAGGCGTGAAATATCTTTCAGCCTGACCTGAGCCTGCGCCATCAATTGGCTGTCAATTCCTGTTGAAATTAGTAGAATGCTGGCCAATACAAAAATCAGAATAGACTTGTTTTGCTTCGATCTGTATGCTTCCATGCTGCTCTTCCTGTTTTTTATTGCCCGGCAAATCAGGCTCCAGTAATATTATCGACATTTTGCCGACAATTTCTTAGAGCGGCTTATCTTTTGGTGATTAACCGCGTGAAACAGTCGGCTGAAATTGGCTTCTTAACCATAGTGTACAAACTTTGTAAAGAAACATTGTAATATTCAAAACTTTTTGTCAGAATTAAGGTATAGATATATGGTAGAAGATAAAATTGCCGGAGGTTGACTTATGAGCAGGCATATGCGTAAGTTTTTATCTGTTCTGATCGTGTTTGCTTTTCTGGTGCAGCCCTTTGCTCCACTGGTGGTGATGGCACAGGCCGCCAACCAGAAGGCTCAGATCGAGCAGGCCGTTGCTGATTACCAGAAGACCTATGACGAGATCATGGCGATCAAGGAATGTGAGCTTGGAACAGTCGCGAGCGTAGTCATTGACACGATTGACGCAGCCAGGGAGGGCTGGCAGAAAGCTGAAGAGGGTGCCAGAGCGGCGCGACGAGCCGCCGAGGATGCTGCCCGATGGATCAGAGATAACGCTGTTGCGCCTGTAGCTGGTTTTCTTGCATGGGGTGCCGACAAACTGACAGGCGGGGCCTTTGATCTTGAAAAGAAACTGCATGAACATGAGGAAAAGCAGAGGGCAAAAGAAGCTGAGGCCAGAAGACTTGAACTTGAGGCCGAAGAGAAGAAAAAAGAAGAAGAAGACTTTAAAAAATATAAAGACGAGATTGAAGAAGCCAACGAGCAGATCAGACAGATCAAGGCTGACGCTCAAAAAACCATGGATCTCCTCAAAAGCGGCGATTTTGCTGCGGCCGCTGCCACCGACCCGTCTAAGGTTCATGGCACAATGGATGCTGGAGCCAATGCTCTTCGAATTTACCAGGATGCCCTCATTGGTGCAGGTGAAAAGCTTGTTTCGACCGGCGATGTTATGAGCAAAACCGGAATGGTTTTAAGTGGGGTGTCACTTACCCTTAAAGTAATAGCAGCTGTCTGCGCCGCTACTGTTGTTGCTGCTCCCGCTGCTCCGATACTTACCACTATCTCGGGCGTCTGTGACGTTGCCGGCAAGGCGGTTGGTATTGCGTCTGTAGTGCTCACGGCTGCCGGTAATTCGTTGATCGAGGCCGGAGAGAAGGGTATCACCAGTGACAGAGACTTTGCTGTCGTAATCGGCACCAATTCTGCCAAAGCGGCTGCCAGCGAGGCAATTAAATACGGCACCAAAAAGATTACCGGCGGAATTGTTGACGAGATTGGTGGTGGTGTCTTCGATGAGATCGCTGACACTGATTTTACAACTAAAGCTGTTAAGAGCCTGCTGGGCAGAGTCGTTGGCGATCAGCTGGCACCAGTTAAAAAAGAAACTACCGGAGCTGTGAATTCTGGCATCGAC
>CAZMWO010000431.1:0-889 GCA_964569565.1 uncultured bacterium
TTTCAAAAGGTTGTAAAATGTTATAATCGCTTGGCTTATAAGGAGGGCGGTATGGGGTTGAAGCGCTTTAGTGTCGAACTTGACCAGAAGCTTATTAAGAACTGTGTTTCGATTACTGGCATCAATTCTCTTAATTCTCTGATAAGCCATGCTTTGCAGGAGTTGCTGAGGAGAGATAGCCGTGCCGAGCTTTTACAACTGAAGGGGCAGATTGCCTGGGATGGAGACCTTGCCGGTTGGCGTCGGGAGAGAGAAAAATAGGTATATGACCGATACAGTAAAACAGGTAATGGTTAGGGCGCGGGGGCGGCTCGAAGAGGCTGGCGTCGATGATGCCGCCTTCAACGTTAACTGCATGGCGGCGGCCATACTTGGCGTCGATATCGGGCAGTTGCCGCTGCACTGGCCGGAAAAGGCCGGCGCCGATTTTGTCGGGCGCCTCGATGAGATGGTGCGCCGACGTTGTGCGCATGAGCCGCTGCAGTATATTCTGCGCAGCTGGAGTTTTCTCGATATGACTCTGGTTACCCGGCCGGGTGCGTTGATTCCGCGGCCTGAGACTGAAGAGGTGTTTGTGGCGGCCGCAAAGGCAATCGAGACCTCGATCGGCGCGGGCCGAATACCGCACAACTTCAGGTTCGCCGATGTGGGTACCGGCACCGGCGCTCTTGGCCTGGCCATGGCTCGTCGCTTTGTTGAAGCGCGCGGCCTGCTCATTGATATTTCAGAGGCAGCTCTCGAAATAGCTGCCGAAAATCTCTCTGTGTACAAAGGCCTGTACAAAAGAGTCGGCGTTGTACGATCGAATCTGCTCGAAGCGGTACAGCCGGCGGGCCTGCATGTGATAATTTCGAATCCGCCTTATGTAAACCGAGGCGATATTGCCACG
>CAZMWO010000431.1:899-3579 GCA_964569565.1 uncultured bacterium
CGCTGATGCCCGAAGTCAGCGAATATGAACCTCTGCTTGCTCTCGATGGCGGTACATCCGGGCTCGATCTGATTGAACTTCTGATTGTACAGGCCGCCGAAAAATTGCTGCCCTCTGGTCTGCTGATTTTCGAACATGGCCACGGCCAGCGCGCCGCGATAAAAGAACTCATCGGCAAAGACTGGTCGTCGTGGCAGGCCGGCGACGACCTGAGCGGCCGCGAACGCTATTTTATTCTCACCAGAAAGGGTTAGTTCTATGTCAACAGCGAATGCATGTTTAAAAATCGTCATTGCGAGGAGCGTGGCGACGAAGCGGTATGCCGCAGGCATAAGCCAGCTCTGAGCTAATCCTTCTGTCTGTGAGATTGCTTCGCTTCGCTCGCAATGACGGATAACAACAGATTCAAAGATGACAAATCGCTAGGATTCTTTAATTATCTTGAAATTGGCGTCGTTGAGAGTATGATAACCGGGCCACTGCATGGTTTTTGCCACGCGCGCTCCCGGGTTGAAACTTATACCGTCAAGCACTTCCTGCTTGAACACTTCCAGGCCGGTTCTATCGACGATGTAGCCAATGTGCTCCTTCGGCAGACAGCGAAGAATATGTCGGTCGATGTAAGCAATGGTGTTTCTGATCACCTGGCAGACGACATCTTCGCTGACCCGGTCGAGAAACGGCATGGCCAGACGCGGATTCTTCTTGCCGGTTCGCCCCATGATCAGCAACCGGTAGAGATTGCCGGGCCGGCGCGTCCAGGCGGCCGTCGGACAGGCCAGCACGCACTCACCACAACCGATGCAGCGGCGCTCATCGCGATAAACCTTGCCATCGCGCATCGACAGAGCTCCGGTCACCTTGCGTGAGCACGCCTTAACACAGGCTTCGCAACCAATACAGTCGTCATAGCTGTAAACCGGCTCGCATATCGAAACTATGCCAAAATCCTGCATGTGCGCCTTGATACAGTCGTTCGGGCAACCAGTGACCGCAATTTTTACATGAAAATCGTTCGGAAAAAGTTCGCCTTCGAGTCGCTGCGCCAACGCAGTCGTGTCGGCGTTTGCGAATGGGCAGACGCGGTTGCCGATACAGGCTGAGATGTTGCGCATGCCGGCGCCGGGGTAACCGGCGCCGGTCGTTTCGATGACAACGCCGTTCTTTACCTGCAGCTTATCGATAAGCGGGGCAAGAGCGGCATTCACTTCCGACATCCGCTCGAATGGAATATTGGGAATCTCGAAGCCCTGGCGGGTTGTGATGTGCATTGTGCCATCGCCGAACTTCTCAGCTATTGCGGCAATCGTCGAGATCAGAGAAGCATCGAGATGCCCCCCGGGCACCCTGATTCTGATCGCCGTATAATTGCGGCGCTTAGTGAGGCGGTAAGCATTTTTGGTAACTTTTTTTCGATTCAGGTCGAGTGACATGGTGGCACCTCTCAGTCGATCAGGCCGGCAGCATGGCTGTAATTCAGCACCGGCCCATCTACGCATACATAGGTATAATCGATCTTGCAATGACCGCATTTGCCCAGCCCGCATGACATAAGGCGCTCGAACGAGACCCAGATGCGTTCAGCCGGAACTTTCAGCATTCTGAACTCTGCCGTAGCGAACTTCATCATCACCGGCGGCCCGACGACAACGACCTGCAGATCATCGTAACTGTCGAACTGCATTTTTTTGATGTGTTCGGTGACCAGGCCGGTTGCGCCGTTCCAGCCTTCTTCGGGCTTGTCGATAGTCAGCACCAGCCTGCTCTTTTCTTTCCAGACGGCGAGATCGTCAGCAAACAGAATGCTGCTGCGGTTTTTGAAGCCAACGATCAGATCGAGGCTTTTTACCGGCAATTCGCCGCGCACAGCCCGGTCGATCAGCGGTCGCACCGGCGCGACACCCGAACCACCGGCTACGATCACCAGACGCTGCTGTTTGAAACGGTCGACCGGAAACCCGGTGCCATAAGGGCCCCTGATGAAGAGATTGTCGCCGGGGCGAAGCCCCTGAACGGCATTGGTCAGTCTGCCGACGGCTCTGATCGTGAACTCTATCCAGTCGGGGCCGCAGTTGCTCACCGAAATCGGCGCTTCGCCGATGCGCGGTAGAGAGACCTGAAAAAACTGTCCCGGCGTAATCGCGCGCTCAGCCGCTACGGTCAACGTGAATTCGCAGTCGGTTTCCTGACGCAGACCGATGATTTTTACCGGCGAAGGCAGATATGGATTTCTGTCGCTCATCACAGGCCTCCCTTCAGCTTCGCGCTTAGCTTGTTGATGCAGTTCGAAAAAGAGATGTATTCGGGGCAGACATCGTCGCAGCGGCCGCAACCGACGCACATATCGACGCCAAAACGCTTTCTGAAGTCATAAATTTTATGAAAAGTCTTGAAGCGCATGCGCTCGCCCTTGTTCTTGCGAAACGTATGGCCGCCGGCCATGTCACAGAAGCCATCGAGATGACAGCCGTCCCAGACCCGTCGCCGTTCGCCACACTGTCTGCTGTCGCCGTAGAACAGGTCGGTGGTGGTGAAACAGCTGCAGGTCACACAGGAAGTATTGCAACGCCCACAGGCGATGCAGCGGCTGTCGTATTCATCCCAGAATTTGTCGTTATAGATTTCCGGCGGCATGGTTTCTGCGGTGGGCAACTCGACTTTGATCGGGTTTTCGCTGACA
>CAZMWO010000432.1:0-3575 GCA_964569565.1 uncultured bacterium
TGGTTATGGTAAAGGTCTGGTTCAGGTAGACATTCGCAGTGCCAGAAGCAGGAAACAGCGACGATATTTTCGGATAGGAGAGTGTGTTGAGTATGAAGGTTACAGTATCAGAAGCAAGAGCGGTAAGCGTTATCTGCGCGTTCTCCTGGCTGAAAATAGTTATGTTTCCGCGAAAAATTCCGGTATTCGATGCTGTTTCCAGTAGTGTGAAGTTGGTTGTTGCCGCCGACATGGTCGAGCTTTGTCTTATCAGTGTCGAGTCTATGGTCGTTGCAGACATATCTGTTGCTGTTATCTCAGCAAAAACCTGACTGCCTGGTATTACAAAGGCAAGATCGGCCAGTTGGCCGGTGTAGTCGTTGTTCGCATAGACTTTGAGAGTGATCGGAGGAATTGGCGGGGCTGTGACGGCCTGGGTGGTAAAGCTGACGACAAGATTACTGCTGATGTTGTTGCCGGCGAGATCTTTGATGCCGCTCATGCTGTAAACATATACAGTGCTGGTTGCCAGAGGGGCCAGGGGGGTAAACACGATTTCTCTCTCGCTGACAATATAGCTGACGGCGCCGGCAACTTCGACGCCACCTTTAAACAGTTTGACGTTGCTGCTGTTAACCGTCGTCGGGTCGAGATCCTCGCTGCCTTTTGCCCTGACGCTTGTGTTTATCGATACATCTGTGCTGCCTGAAGCCGGTATCAGAGGTGCCAGAGACGGAATGCTCAAGACCAGTGTCCGGCTGGCAGCAGGTGTTACCGCTGATGAAACGATAAAAGCGAAGCCGTCAGCCTGGCTGGGGTAGATGTAAATTCCCCGGTAAATGCCCGAGCCGGCAATGGTTTCGTTGAGTTGCAGGCTGGCGCCGGTACTGATGTTGACTGTGGTGAAATCGACAGTATTGGAAGCGGCATCGGGGCCGCGCGCTTCGACATACATGGTGCCGCTGCGCGGAAAATCGTCGTTGCTCTCATAGCTGTTAGTAGAAGAATAGCCTGCGTCAGGAAAGAGGTTCACCTGTGTAATGCTGACCGGCGGTGTCTGAGCCGGCTGCGTCGTGAAAGTAAAGTAGGCATTCTGGTAAAGCGGGTTTCCCTGCATTGATTTAAGTCCGGTGGCGGCGTAAGGTGCCGAGACCGTTATTTTGCTTGAATAGGGAAGGGGGCTGTCGGGAACAAAGGTTATTTTACGCCGGTCAGCGCTGAGTGTGCGCGTGCCGGCCAAGGCAACGGCTCCGGATGATATTGCCAGCGATACCGGATTGCCACCATCGAGCAGCTGGTCAGAAAAGCTCAATACTATGTTGGAGTCGATCCTGACGTTGCTGGCGTTTGAGGCGACTACCTGACCACCAATGTTGTTAACAAGGGTTTCGGCAGGAACCAGCGCCGGAAATGTAACTGTAAGTGTCGCGGCTTCGGCTGGATCAAGATCGACGCTGAAAGTCATACTGCCGGCATTGGCCGGTGGCAGCGGATTAGGGAATCCGAAAAGCGTGGAACCAAAGTTGAAACTGCCAAAATAGATGCCTGTAGAGTTAGAGGCGGTCTCGAGCAGGCTGATTTTTTTCTGAGGCGCACCCCATGAGAAGTCAAGGCTGGCAGTTGCAAGGTCGCGTGTTTGAGTCGCACCGTCATCGCCAATTACTTTAATATATACAGTGGCAGAAGCGGGAATTTTTTCATAAAGCCCCCAGCCAAATATATGCAGCGGATCTTTATAGAGAGTGATATTGCCTATTGCTGTCGGCGGGGTTGAATAAGGCTGAGTCGTAAAAGAAATGCTGACGGCTGCTGCCAGATTGTTTCCGGCCAGGTCGGTGACGGCGGTGGTGACTTCTGCCACGTATGTAGTCTGCGGTTCAAGGCCGCCATCTGGAGCGTCATCGGGGTCGATGGTGATTTTGCTGCCACTGAGAATAATGCTGTAGCTGGCTGGAATACCGGCTCTGGTGAGCTTTACTGAAGTCTTGTTTACGGTTGCAGCCGCAAGAGCCTCGCTGATGTTGAAGACAATGAAGCGGTCGATAGTAACCCCGGTTTCTCCGTTATTGGGGCTGGCTGGAGTTACTTCCGGCGGCTTTATGTCGGCAACGGTAAACTGGTAAGAAAACGCTGTTTTCTGTTCGTTGTAATAGACATCACGCATGCCTGATAGCGAGACTGTGTAGGTAGTTTCGCTTTCAAGAGTTGTGGTCGGGGTAATTGAAATTTCCCTGGTAGCGTCATCGTATAGGAGGGTAGTGGCAGTCGCTATCGCTCCCTTGAGGAGCTTGATTTTTGTAGAAGAAATATCGACTGGTAGAATGGATTCGCTGGTCTTGACTCTGATCGTCGGCTGTCCGGGCACGTTGGTTGCGCCAGACAATGGGTATATCGGCGAAAAAGTCGGGTAGGTGACGATCACGCTGGTCGTTGTTGCCGAGTCAGGATGTGCTTTAAAGGTGTAGATGCTGTCGGTCGCCAGAGGCGTTGCCAGTTTGTAATAGCCATCAAAATAGTTCGAAGTGGCATCAATCTGGATGAGAGTGGTTGTTGCAATTTGTGCACCATTTAGTAAAATGCACACGGTTGCTGTGTCTATTGTGTTGAACGCAGGGTCAATCGCCTCCAGTCTAAGGTATATGTCAGCAGTATCGCTGGCTTCGCCACCTGAAGATATCTGTTGCAGCGTGCGCGCGGCATCGCGCCAGGCCGTGATGTATCTGACTTCGCTGGCGATAACTGATGAGCTGCTTTTCTGTGTGGTAAAATTAAGCGTGACGGGTTCCCATATCTGGGTTCCGCGCGCATCTACGACATCGCTGGCAATTTCGATACGGTAGCTGGTGTTAAACGTCAGTTCTGGGACCGGCCTGAAAGAAATTCCAGTGCTTGTGCCTGATATGTAACCGATATTAACCAGGTTATTCGCGCTGTCGAACATGCGGATTTTACTGTTCATGTAACCGGCATACAGTCCCGTATCCATGTTGGTTTGAAACTCGATCGTGTACAGGGTGGAGGCGCTGCTGGCAATGACGCCTGTCTGGTTGTTGAAAGGCCTGCGCCCGCCATTTGCATTAACCATGTGTACAATGCACGCTTCAGTAGCAACTTCAGTAAATTCATATTCGATCTGGACAAGCGTATTCGGCCATGGCGGCCCTTCCAGATGCAATGTCTTGCTGGTTTTGTCCCAGCGCCCCTCGTCCGGGAAATGTAGCTCGCGACGGTAGAATTCGAAATCTACGTAGCCATAGTTAGCAAGGCCAGCATAATATTTTTTTGTGTCAGGATCAAAAAATGGAAATTGTACAGCGTATCCGGTAGGACTTTTAATGTCGTGTGGCAGTATGACGTTTTTTAATGAGTAGCTTTTCAGTTCGGTTGAAGTAGGTAGAACGAATGTGTTTTCGAAGTTGATGTACCCTTGTTCGCTTGTTCCGTAATCTAACGCTAAAGAAGATCCAATAGGAGTCGAACCACTAGGTGGTCCGTAGCTATTGGGTTGGGTAAAGTCGTAAACACGGTAATATCCTGTGTTGCCATTTATCCAGCATAAGTATACCTTGCCGGTGCGAGGGTTTTGCGCTATGGAC
>CAZMWO010000433.1:0-711 GCA_964569565.1 uncultured bacterium
CGACTTCTTCTTTTTTGAGACTGTCGGTAAAGCCGCGGGTCGAGGCAAAAATTGTGATTACCTGGTCTTCGACGGTTATCGGCGAGTGTTGGGGCTGCTTGAGCAGTTCGACCAGACGCTCGCCGCGGGCAAGCTGTTCCTGGGTGGCACGGTCGAGATCTTTGGAAAACTGTGAGAAAGCGGCAAGTTCGCGAAACTGGGCGAGATCGAGGCGCAGCGGGCCGGCAACCTTTTTCATCGCCTTGACCTGAGCATTCCCACCAACGCGGGAGACTGAGAGGCCGGCGTTGATTGCCGGTCTGACGCCTGAGTTGAACAGTGCCGATTCGAGAACGATCTGGCCGTCGGTAATCGAAATTACATTGGTCGGAATATAGGCCGAAGCATCGCCGGCCTGGGTTTCGATTATCGGCAGGGCGGTCAGCGAACCGCCGTTGAGAACCTTTGTCAGTTTGGCAGCGCGCTCGAGCAGGCGGGCGTGCAGATAAAAAATGTCGGCCGGGTAGGCTTCGCGGCCGGGCGGGCGGCGCAGCAGCAGCGACACCTGGCGGTATGCTACGGCATGTTTGCTCAGGTCGTCATAGACGCAGAGCACGTGATGGCCTTTATCGCGAAAGAATTCGCCCATCGCGCAGCCGCTGAATGGGGCGATAAACTGCAACGGCGCCGGTTCAGAGGCGGCGGCGGCGACGACGATTGTGTGATCCATAG
>CAZMWO010000433.1:721-3570 GCA_964569565.1 uncultured bacterium
CGACATTTTCTGGCCGATTGCCACGTATACGCAGATTACGCCGGTATCTTTCTGGTTGATGATGGTATCTATGGCAATTGTGGTCTTGCCGGTCTGGCGGTCGCCGATAATCAGTTCGCGCTGGCCGCGTCCAATCGGAATCAGCGCATCGATTGCCTGAATGCCGGTTTGGAGGGGTTCGCAGACCGGTTCGCGCTGAATGATATTCGGGCTGGAAGTTTCGATCGGGTGGTGCGCCTCCGGCAAAATCGGGCCTTCGCCATCGACCGGTTGACCGAGCGGGTCGACGACGCGGCCGAGTAGCGCCTTGCCGACCGGTACCGAAAGAATCTGCTCGGTATCCTTAACCAGGTCGCCTTCATGTATCCCTTCGTCGCTGCCGAGAATCAGGCAGCCGACGCTGTCTTCTTCGAGATTGAGCACGTAGCCTCTGACGCCGTTGGCGAACTCGACGAGATCTCCGGCCATGGCGCGTGGCAGCCCATGTACCTTGGCGACACCATCGCCGACCTGCAGAACCACGCCGGCCTCGACGGTTTTGAGTTCGGTCGAAAAGTTTTCGATTTCGCGCCTGAGAACGGCGATGATTTCGTCTGATCTGATAGTCATGCTGTGACTCCCTTAAAGCGCGATCGAAGGCTGGTTGATCAACGTCATCAGCCATTCGGCATCGACCCTGATCATCAGCTCGCGTAGCTGCTTGATTCGTGAACGCAGCGATTCATCGATAACCTGGTCGCCAAAGTGAATGACCAGCCCGCCGACAACTGATTTGTCGACAATTTCTCTGACTTCGACCCGGCCGAACTTGCGGGAAAGAACATCACGCAGACTGGTTCTTTCATCCCTTTCGAGAGGAAGGGCGGAACGCACAACAATACCTCTGATGCCATTCTTGCGCCGGTAAAAGCGTTCTACTTCACTGGCGATGCCCTCGAAGAGATTAATGCGTTCACGCTTGATCAGCAGGCAGAGAAAGTCGACCACTTTGCGACGTGACTGTTCTCCGAATATACGCTGCAACATTTCAATCTTACGGTTGATATGGATGGTCGGGTGGTTGAGAACCTCGCGCAGGCCATCATAGCCGAAATAAATTGCCGAAAAAGCCTCGAAATCCTTGAAGCACTCTTCGAAATCGTCGTCTTCGATAGCGTGAAAAAACGCTTCAGCATAGCGTTTGCAGGTGATTTTAGCGCGTGTGTCGATCATGACTGCTGATCCGGAAGGTTCTGTTCGAGCCGTTCGATGGTATTCTGAATGAGACGATGGTGCATTTCAGTGTCGAGTGACTCTTCGACGACTTTTTCAGCGGCCATCAGGGTAAGCTGCACAACTTCTTCGCGAATACGGGCCCATGCAGTCTGGCGTTCCATGAAGATTTCCATTTCGCCCTGCTCGATGATCTCGTTTGCCTTTTTACGGGCCTCTTCGATGATCTCTTCCTTTTCGCGGTTGGCATCGCGAATGGCATTCTGCTTGATCTCGTAAATCTCTTCTTCGATATTGCTCAGATGTCCTTCATAAGTTTCTTTGAGCGAAAGCGCGGTGCGATGCTCTTCTTCTGCGGCAATTTTGATACGGCCCAGATGACGGCGGCGCTCTTCGACTACCTCGCCGAGCGGCACGAACAGAAACTTTTTGAGAATGAAAAGCAGTATGAAAAAGTTGATCGTCTGCGAAATCAGGATGCTGAGATCGAAGTCGAACAGACCCGGGTGCTCGGTATGGCCGGCAGAAGCGTTCACGACTTCGTGACCAGCGCCGGCCGTTTCGGCAGCCCAGATCGGCCCCGACAGCAGTACATAAAGCACCAGCAGGGAAAACAGCAGAAGTTTTTTCATGATTGAAAGATGCATAAAGCAACCGTTATTGCGGCAGGCAATTTGGTCGAAAATGCCGTATCGGCCAGATTGTCGGTCAGATATTTACCATTTGACGAAGAGCAGGATGAGTGAAACGAGCAGGCAGTAGATCGCCAGCGATTCGATCATGGCGAGACCGATAATCATGGTGAAGCGTAGATCGTTCGCTAATTCAGGCTGGCGAGCCATGGCATCGGTGGTCTGCCCGATAACCCGGCCCTGAGCATAGGCAGCCACGCCGCTGCCAAAAGCCACGCAGAATACGGCGGCGAGCACTTCAACGATGTTCTTGATAATTCCTAATACTTGGGGGTCCATAATCGTCTCCTGATTTGTCAATGCCCTTCTGAAAGTGCTCCAGAAAGGTAAACTCCGGTGAGAATAGTGAATACAAGGGCCTGCAGCATACTGGTGAAGATCGCCATCAGCAGCATGGGGACTGGAACCAGCAACGGAAACAGCGCAACCGTCAGCACGAGAATGACGGTGTCTTCGCCCATGATGTTACCGAACAGGCGCAAAGTCAAGCTTATTGGCCGCGATATTTCGCCGACGATGTGGATCGGCAGCATCAGCGGTGCCATCCACCAGATGTCACCGGTGAAATGCTTGATATACCCGAAACCATGTGCTCTGATGCCAAGATAAAAGGTATAGACAAAAACGATGAGTGCCATGCCGAGACAGTTCGAAAACAGGCTGGTTGGCGACTTGAGACCGGGAACCAGTCCAAGCATGTTGCTTGAAAAAACATAGATGAAGCAGGTTGCCAGCACCGGCAGCAGCTGTTTCTTGTGGTGTTCGCCAACTATTGTGCAGACGAGGTCTTCGAGGCTTTCGTAAATATATTCAAGCCAGTGTTGTGATGTTTCCTGCGAATCATGTGCGATGTTGCGGCCAAAGCGCCAGCATATATAGCCGAAGGCGAGGGTTATCACCCATGGCAGAACCGCCCCGGGCGACAGGGGAATGAACTGAAACAGA
>CAZMWO010000434.1:0-1586 GCA_964569565.1 uncultured bacterium
CACCTACCATCTCATGTTGCGGCCCGGCACAAAAGTGCTCGACCATTTCGGCGGCCTGCACAACATGATGGGCTGGGATCGCCCGATGCTTACCGATTCCGGTGGCTTTCAGGTGTTTTCGCTGAAAAAGCTCAACAAGATAACTGACGACGGTGTCGAGTTTTCGTCGCATATCGACGGTTCAAAACACTGGCTGACTCCAGAAGAATCGATGCGCATACAGCGCTCGATCGGTTCTGAGATCATCATGGTTTTTGATGAGTGCTGTCCTTACCCGTCCGAAGAGAGCGTTGCCCGCAAAGCCATGGAACGTTCGGTGGCCTGGGCGAAGCGCTGCCGCGCCGATCATACGCCGATGCGAAATGGTCAGGCATTGTTTGGCATAGTTCAGGGCTCGATGTTTCTGCCGCAGCGCCTTGAATCGATCGAGCGCACAGCCGAAATCGGGTTCGAAGGCCTGGCTATCGGAGGTCTGTCGGTTGGTGAGCCGAAACCCCTGATGATTGAGATTCTCGATGGCATGATGCCTCACATGCCTGAACAACTGCCGCGTTACCTGATGGGTGTCGGCACGCCGGAAGACCTGCTGATTGGTGTTGAGCGTGGCATCGACATGTTCGACTGCGTGCATCCGACACGTATCGCCCGGCACGCGACCGTCTTTACGCGCAACGGCCGCATAAGCCTGCTCAATGCCCGCTGGCAGCTTTCCGACCAGCCGATCGATGAAGGCTGCAACTGCTATGCCTGTCGCACTTTTTCGCGCGGTTACCTGCGCCATCTGTTCAAGGCCCGCGAAATTCTCGGGCTGCGCATGGCAAGTTTGCATAATGTGACATTTATGGTTAATCTGATGGGTGAAATACGTCAAGCTTTGCTCGACGGTCGTTTTATGGCGTTGCGAGACGCCTTTCTGGCAAATTATCTCAGCAAGGAGATCTGATATGGCCTCGGAAGAAAAGAAAATCATGGATTCTGGTATTGCCGCCTTCAGGGCCGGCGAAGTCGATAAAGCCGAAGACATCTTTCGCGCTTTCATCAAGGATTATCCCGCCAGCGGCCTCGCTGACAACGCCTGCTACAACCTGGCCAAGATCGCTCTGAGCAAGGGGCACCAGCAGCGCGCTCTGAGCTGGTATGAATACCTGCTCGACAATTACCCCGATACGGATGCGGCCTATTTTGGCAAGGACGAATACGTTGAACTGTGCCGCACAATGGGGAAAGGGCCGGCAGAGATCGCAGACGAATGCTACTTTAACGGGCGCAAGCTCATGGAAAAAGGCAAGCTCGACGAGGCTGTCGCAGAATTTAATCGTCTCATCGAACAATACCCCGGTTGCGAATACGTTGATAATGCACATTATCAGCTGGCGGCCATCTGTAAAAAACGTGGTGACAAGGAAGGCTGCAAGCGCCATGTCGAAATCATCATGACGCAGTATGCCGAAACCGATGCCGCGCTCTACGCAAGAAAGCTGCTTATCTGACAGGTGTTGAAGTCAGATTGAACTGAACACAAAAAGCCGGCCGCAGGGGTTAACCTTGCTGGCCGGCAATATCAGCCGAAATAAAAAAAGGCCTGG
>CAZMWO010000434.1:1596-3552 GCA_964569565.1 uncultured bacterium
TGGCGGCATACCAGGCCTTTTTTGCGATAACTTTTTACGGTTTCAGCTGCACGTTGTAGGTGAAGGCTGAATTTCCATCTTCCTGCACCTTGAAGTTCTCTGAGAGCAGATGATAGTAACCTTCGCTCATGTTAACAGCGTAAACGTTGAGGTCGTAACCAGTGACGACGCTGGAGAAGTATGCTTCGGCACGATAGTTTACACAAACCACATCAACGTATGGCACGATGTCTTTGCCGCCCTGGCGCAGGAACACACGCGCCGTCTGGCCAGGCTTGAAAGAGGCCGGTTGCCCGTCTTTGGGTTCGGTGCTGGTAACGACAACGCGCAGGTCACGTCTGATTGGTTCGACGTTGGCAAAGTCGATGTCGATGCCGGCAATGGTGCCGCCTGGCATATTGCTGGCAAGGCTGACTGCCTGATTGATCGTCTGAAGGTCATAGCCTCTGATTTTGGCTTTAACTGCAACACTGCCGGCTGAGACCGGTATGTCGTCAAGTTTGTAAGTGATCGAACCTTTGTAGGCCGTCCCTGTGGTAACGATGTCGGTAAAGGTTGCTACAACCTTTCCAGCCGCTTCAGCCCAGATTACAATATCCTTGTTCTCGGTATCGAGAACGTAGCCCGGCAGATTGCGCAGAGTTCCGGCAATGCTTACCTTGAGCGGATCGACCTTGATTGTGCCAAGATTTGCTGCTGAAGGGCCGATCGAAATATATGGGGCCGCGTTGCCTGCACCGGCTGCGTTGGCTGTGTTGTATTCAACATAGTTGTTGGAAGTGATGGTGTAATGATGGTCGCCGCCTTCAAGTCCGCTCCAGCCGATATCCCTGAAGTCTGCAGCGGTTTCGAACAGTTTTGATTTGCGCTGATTGTATGGATAGGTCTGGGTGACCGTGAAGTTGGTAAGCGGCCGGCCGGTGATCGAGTCGATCGGGTAGCCCTTGAGAACACCCTTAAACAGTTCTTCGGTCTTGTTCATTTTGATTACCTGAGCGGTAACCGTTTCGCCATTATCGACATTGACGGTAGCGGCCACTATGTTTGCTGTCTGGGTACCGGTTACATCCGGGTGCACCAGTATATAGCCATATTTCTCTACGTTAAGGCTCCAGGCGCCTTTGGAGAGATCCGACATGATGAATCCGCCGTCGCCACCAGTATAAGTGCTAGCGTTAACGTGTGTGTCACTCGTGCCTCTTACCAGAACATCTGGAATGGGCTGGTTGGTGCTGGCGTTAATCACAAAGCCGGTGATATTACCGGCCTTGATGCCGAGCGAACCCTTCTCGCAGCCAGTAAAAACGATACTGGCAAGCGAAAGAACTATCAGCAGCAGCCAACGTCCTTTTGCAGTCGTTTGTTGTCTTACCATGGTTGCCTCCATGAAAATCTCGAAAATATCTCTGAAACCTTATCGGCTGTCTTGTTAACAAATTGAAGAGTTTTTTCATCTTTTATTTTTTTGCGAATGCCTGAAGATAAAGAAGAAAAGTCGCACTAAGTCACGGAGACACAAAAAAGAGAAGAAAAATGAGAATATCCACAGATTTCGCAGATGTGCGCGGACTGAAGAGATGAGCCTAAAGGCAGGTCACCTGTGAAATGCGAGGTTCCAGATACCTCAACATGATGAGACCATTGGCTCCATAATGTTCAGAGGACTATAGCTATATAAAAGCGCGTTGACTATCGTTAGATCCAAGAGCTTCGGCCGTCAAAGGAGATACTTTTTTACTGACAGGAGGTCGAGCGCCGGACCTCAGGCGCGGAAACTTTTTGCACAGGGAGGTGCTTATGCCGAGCTGCGCAGGATAGAGCAGCTCGGCCGAGCCAGGCAATTTTGACTCAGAGCCATAGCTATCAATATAGACTCTCGACTGGCGAGAGTGGAGCGAATGAGGGCAAAGCCATCCGCATCTCTAACGGCTGAAGCCGTAAGAGCTGCCTAATTCC
>CAZMWO010000435.1:0-3544 GCA_964569565.1 uncultured bacterium
TTCAGCAGCGCGAAGGTCTTGCCGGTTCGTTTCGCTTTATTCCCCCGAAAGTGCCGAGTATTAAGAGCCTGCGCCTGCCCGAAGCTCTGATTAACGTTGTGGCCAGGCCGCGCGGGCTGTTTCTGATCACCGGGCCTTCCTGTTCGGGCAAGAGCATGACTATTGCGGCAATGGCTGATGCCATCAACAAACGTTTTGCCCGCCACATCATCACCATGGAAAGCCCGATAGAGGTTATATACACGCCGAATCAGGCGGTTTTTACTCAGGTTGAGATCGGTAAGGTCATCAACACGTATTATGATGCTCTTATCAACTCTTTGCGCGAAGATCCTGATGTAATGATCATAGGCGAGCTGAAAGAGCGGGCAATCATTGAACAGGCGCTGATGGCCGCCGAAACCGGACACCTTGTGCTGTCTTCGTTACCGACAACAGGTGCGGCTCAGACCATTGAGCACATCATCAGCATGTATCCGCCGGGCAAGCAGGAAGAAGCCCGATCTCAGTTAAGTCTCAGTCTCATCGGTATTTTTTCGCAGCTGCTGGTGCCAAACATCGACCCGATGCAGCCGCCCAGTGTCGCTTATGAACTGATGCTTGTCAACTCAGCGATCCGCAATCTCATTCGTGACAAGAAATACAATCAGCTTACCACGGCAATGATAATGGCCAAACGTGACGGCTGTGTAACTCTTAAAGACTCTCTCGAGAAGCTGATGCGCGAAGAGGGGATCGATCAGGCCTATGTCAAGAGCCTGCTACAGGAGCTTGAAGAATGAACGAAGTAGCAATCAAACGTATTAAAGAACTCAGAGAAAAAATAACCCTGGCCGTATCACGAAGCCTGGGCGCCGGATTTTCAGAGCCGACGACCGCCAAACTTACCCTGCTGCTTGCAGAAGCGGGTCTGCCCCAGTCAGAAGGCATTGTCTACAGCTACCTGCAGAATCACCCCGATCAGGAAGAGTCGATCATGGCCGGCAGCAGGTTTAACAGTGAAGAAATCGAGAATTTTCTTCTCGGTCTGCTCAAACAGCCGCGTTCGTTACATCGCGACCTGATCGTCGAGCAGCTTGGAACCAGAAAAAAAGCTGATATGGTGGCGAAACTGCAGCCTTATCTGGCCGATTCTGACCGGCATGTGCGTTTTCAGGCCGCTAACGCCATGTTCAATATCGGCGGCAAAGAAGCCGCCCTCGCGCTGTGCGAATTCATCTCAGATCCCGATGAATGGATTTCGATGACTATTCTGCGCCTGCTCTGTATCATGCGCGAACTTGATTCAATCCCTATTCTCATCGACAAATACCATCAGGACGAAGACCTGCGGCGCAAAGCACTGATGATTTCGTTTCTTGCCAGGTTTCGCAGTGTTACCCTGCTGCCGATTTTTGATGAGGGCCTGCAGGCCCGTGATGCACGTCTGCGCGCCAACTCGATCGAAGCGGTTGGCGACCTGACGCTGCCGCCTGACGAAATCAAAAGGCGCGTCGAAGAACATCTGCACGATCCTAACAACCGTATTCGCGCCAACGCTATTCTGGCCATCGCCAAACTTGAACCCGAAAAGATCAAACCTGAAATTCAGGAAATGGTCACTTCAAATGACGTGCAGCTTAGACGCAGCGCCGCTTTTATTCTCGGCATGATTCCTTCTGATGAATATCACGATCTCGGAGCGGCTCTGATCGCTGACAAGAGCGAAGTTGTGCGCAAACGCATGATTCAGTCGTTGCGCAACTTTTCTTCTGAATTTGTTTTTAATCAGCTCGATCTGGCGCTTTCTGACCAGAACAAGTGGATCCGCAAGCATGCCATCGATATGGCAAGTCGTCTTTCCAAATTTCCCCATAAAAAGATTCTTGGCCTGCTTAAAACCGAGCGTGCCGCGCCAAATCTTGAATCCTGCCTGAACTTTTTCGTGACTCATCCGATTGAAGAGGCAATGAATGCGATAAAGCTGCATGTAAAAGACAGACGTCTGCCGGTGGTTAAGGCGTTGCTGGCTGCAGTAGCCTCGATTGGCGGAGTTGAGGGTGTCAAATCGGTGGCGCCGAGACTCGAGCAGAGAGACCCGCAGGTAATCAGGGCGCTGTCAGAAATTCTTATCAAAGCCGGCGAACGCAAGATTCTCGAAGACCTCGTCGAAAGATTTGCCCAGCTCAAGCATGAAAACCAGGTTGAAGCGCTTATTCCTTCTCTGAGCAGTTCGCTCAAGATTCTCGATCAGGGTGACAAAATGCCGGAGCCGTTGCTCAGGAACTTCGAGAAGATGGAAGTTGCCGACAAGCCATTTGCGCCGCTCCGACCACCGGTTGCAGAGCCGGAGTCAGAATCCGAAGGAGGCGACGAAGATGGAGAAATATCGTTGCCGCCGGCTCCTGAAGTTGCAGCCTCTGTGCCGGCAGCTTCTGCCGAGATTTCAGCCGACGACGACCTGGGTCTCGATCTTTCCGGCAGCGGAGCAGAAGATGGAGAACTGCCGGGTCTGATGAATCTTGGTGAGCTTGGCGATAGCGCACCAGCAGAAGAAAAGCCGGCTAAAAAGGTTAAGAAGCCAGAGCGCCCCGCTAAGGTGGTTTCGCCACATTATCGTGCCGGCCTCAAGGCTTATAATGTCGGCAAATACAAAAAAGCGATTGCAGAATTCAGCCATGTTCTCGAGTCTGATGCTTCACCGCCCGCCAATATCTATCTCTATCTGGGCTTGATGCAGGCCGAAGAGAAAAATTACGAACAGGCGCGTGACTACCTGCTTTCTTTTATTAACAAGGCGCCCGATCATGTCAAGGCTAACTTCACTCTTGGCAAGATTTACCGGCAGATCAAAAACTGGAACGGCCTTATCGAAATCTACGAAAGGTTCGTCGGTGGCGAACTTGAGGCTACGCCAAAGATGAAGACGAAAATATATCAGGAGCTGGGCATAGCCTGCGTGCTTGTTTCAAAGTATGAACGCGGCGCTCAGCTTCTCGAAAGCCTGATTAAACTACAACCTGATAATGCCGAAGTCGGTTACTACCTGGCTCTGGCGCAATTTCATCTTGGTAAAATCAGTAATGCCGGCCAGACTCTGCATCAGGCCAGCAAATGTTCCGACGGCAACAAGCGCATCAGCAAGCTCATCGATGCGCTTGCGGCAAAGGTCAGAGCTGGCGGCTTCTAGGCAAATTTGCATCTTGACACAATCAACCGGGCGTCCATATAATGGGCGCTCGATTGTTTTATTACAGTTTTGAAAGGCAAGGCCGATGAACAAACCCAATACTCAGAATACCAACAAGAAGAACATGGAAGCCGTAACCCCGAAATCCGAAGACATTTCGCGCTGGTATACCGATGTCGTGCTCAAGGCGCGCATGGCCGATTACTCGCCGGTTAAGGGATGCATGATCATCAGGCCTTATGGCTACGCGCTCTGGGAAAACATTCAGAAGATTCTCGACGCCGAATTCAAAAGGCTCGGCCATCAGAACGCCTATTTTCCGATGTTCATTCCTGAAGGCTTTGCCCATGGGTTCTATGTTTGGCACTCGGTCAA
>CAZMWO010000436.1:0-3517 GCA_964569565.1 uncultured bacterium
GGAATTCAGACGGGCCAGACGCTACAGCAAGCCTCTCGCTTATATGATGACTGATATCGACCATTTCAAAAAATTCAACGATACCTGGGGTCACCAGACAGGTGACATGGTGCTGCGTGAGGTAGCAAAAATCGTGCGAGACAGTGCCAGAGATACTGACATCGCGGCCCGCTACGGCGGCGAAGAGTTTGGGGTAATTCTGCCGGAAACCGATTATGACGGTGCCATGCTTCTTGCCGAAAGAGTGCGGGCGCGCGTCGAAAATGCGGTTTTTAAAGGCCCGCAGGCGGATCTTAAGGTAACTTTGAGCGTGGGCGTTTCCACCATGCCAAAATTGCAGCCTGAAAATGCCCTTGAAATGATTAAATTTGCTGACGATGCGCTTTATATCTGTAAGCGCAATGGACGCAACCGGGTTGAACATGCGCCTGTAACCGAAAGTGTTACAACATCTTCAGTTCCGGCAGAGCCTGCGCCGCCGGGCACCCACTGAGAAGGCAATATCAGTCAGCTGAGCGCATAAGGTCTTCGCGCTCCAGATTGAGTGCTTTCAGCGTGCGGTAAAAAGTGGCTTTGTGTATTCCCAGAAGTTCGGCAGCCCGGGTGATGTTGCCGTTAGCCATCTGATAAGCCCGACGCAGTTCACTTTCGTTGAGTTTATTGTCGCCGTTCAGCTTTGCCGGTGCGGAGTCGGTGCTTTCCGGCATTCCAAGGCGTATCGGCTGCTGCCATGGCAGTATGGTAACGTCGCTATAGTCTTTGCCGGGCGCATACTGGGCGGCATTCATGCGTTCTTCATACCATTCACGTAACGAGCGCAGGCCGATCACATCAGTCTGATTTTCAGCAAAAAGGCGCTCCATAAGATTACGCAGTTCTCTGACGTTGCCTGGCCATTGGTACTGCCTGAGCAGTTGCAGAGATTCCCGGGTCAGGCAAGAGACGCTACGACCATATCTGGTGTTGAGATGTCTGATAAAATGCTGAATCAGCAGTTCAATGTCGTCGGGACGCTGCCGCAGCGGAGGTACCTGTATCTGCAGAGCGTTGATGCGGTAATAAAGATCGGCGCGAAAACTGTTGTTCTGGCTTGCCTTTTCAAGATTATGGTTAGTGGCGGCTATAACGCGAACGTCTACCCGAATCGGAGTCTCTGAGCCGACTCTTTCGATCTGCGATGTTTCGAGCACGCGCAACAGTTTGGCTTGCGACAAAGCAGGCAGATCGCCGATTTCGTCGAGGAAAAGGGTGCCGCCGTTTGCACGTTCGAAGCGGCCGCGGTGCGACCGCATGGCGCCTGTGAAAGAGCCCTTTTCGTGGCCGAAGAGCTCACTTTCGAAAAGGGTTTCAGTTATGGCAGAGCAGTTCATGGTCACAAAAGGTTTGGCGGCGCGAGGACTCATTTTGTGTATTGCTGCCGCGACGCCTTCTTTGCCGGCACCGGTCTCGCCGCTAACCAGAACAGCGGCTTCCGATGCCGCATACATTCTTATCTTGTTGAATACGCGCTGCATCGGTTCAGAGGCACCGACCAGGCCGCAGAACGTTGCTTTTTCGAGAACAGCAGGAACCTTGTCGGCAATTTCCTGCATTACCACGGTGATAAGGTCATTTCCGACTTTGCCGGCCGGTATAATTGAATCGATAAGAAGCTGATGTTGTTCGCCGTGTCGATCGGTCAGTCGGGCCCTGAAACCATAAAGACTTTTCTGCTGTTGGCCTGTCTGTCGTATGAGCTCGCTCAACCCGGGCAGATGCTTTTCGAGACTGGCGTCAAGGGACTCTCCGAACATCTCTGATGTCTGTCTGCCAATATAGTCAGCCAGCCAGTCAGGAATCTCTTCAATGGTCAGCCGGTCGCCTGTCTGTCTGACGACAAGATTACGGCTGGGCGGCAACATCAGAATCGGTTGGGGAACTGTGGTGATCATATTCTTGAAATATACAACTATGCTCAGATATTTTTCAATGCTTTCTGTTTATGCTTTGCTGATTTCTGCCGAATATAGATGCGGCGGATCATATTCTGTCAGTTTCTGACTCGAAAGAAAGCAGCTGATGACACGAGTTATAAAACAGTTCGGAGCAGCCCTGATGCTGGCATTCCTTTTGCCGGCACTTATGGCAAGTGCTGCCGATGATACTTTCAAACTTAAATTAGACTACGATTCGCGCTCAGTTGTCGACAGCACCCGGCGTGACTGGTATGAGAACGTCTATGACCCTGCTTCACTTACGCCGACGGTTACCCGTCGTCAGTATGACAAGACTTTTTTCGGCAGCCGCAGCGATCTGTTTCTGGCGGTTAACGGCGATCTCAACGAAACGCACTTTCTCGATATCAGAGAGCGCCTCAACTACCTGCACTACAACAAGGAAGACGTTCTTAGCCGTGATTACTCATCGTTTAAATATCGCGAGCTCGATCATCATCTCAATGTAGTATGGGGTATAGCGGCCGGCGATCACGATTATTTCCAGTTCGATTTTCACAACCGCTATCTCGATATTCCCGAAATCGAGAACTATGGCTTCAGATCAAACCTTGGCAGTGCTCTGCTCAGTCATGAATTCTCACAACGCACCTGTTTCAACATTCTTGGCAGTTTTGAAGAGCGCCAGTTCGAAGAAGATCTCGATGCCGATTACCAGGAAGCCAGAGGTGGTTTTGAGATTGTATCGCTTATTCCCGGCCGGCATAAATATACTGCTGTTGCCAATTCAACCCGTGGCGAGCGCAGCTATTTTTCTTCATTCCCTAATGGAATGGCGGCCCGCCGGGCAGTGGACTATTATACCGACTATGTCGTAAACCCGCGCGACGACGACCCGCGCGCAAAATATATCAGGCAGAAGACCCGCGGGGACCTTTTTCTGAAAGTTTTTGCAGATTTCTCATCGCGCGATCACACTCGAATCGATAACAGCTACAATCAGGTTGCCGGAGGTTTTGAAACTGCTTATGAAATTGCTGACGATCTGACGCTGCGCCTGCGCGATACTTATCGCAGAGTTGATTATCGAAGAGAAGCCGGCGCATACTTTTTGCATGATTACACTGCCAACTTTCTCTCTCTTGCAGCTGACTACGACTATTCTGAGAATATGACGCAGACCTTTACTTTTATCGATGAGGTACATAACCATCAATCGGCCGCCGCCGAGGATTTCAGAATTAATTCTCTGACCTATGAAGGGTTGTACTCTTTTGGACGCTCGCGCGCCAGCCTTGTATTGTCAGGTCTGCGGCGCAGATATGACGTTCAGCGCTTTTTGTACCCCGACGAGAACGAGTTGCGTGCATTGGTAGGCTGGGATTATCTGATCACCGAGACGGTCAAATTCAGAATGAAGTCTGAATTCATCGACCGTGAATATCTTGATTATGAAGAAGAACTGTATTCGAGCCACACTCTTAATAACTGGCGTATCGGTGTAGAAAAAGCCCTGTCTCAGGCAAACTCGCTTGAGCTGGCATTTCAGCTTGGCAGTGAAAAGCACGACATATTCACCAGGA
>CAZMWO010000437.1:0-353 GCA_964569565.1 uncultured bacterium
GAGCGGTATTCCCTTTGTCGGCCGCGCCGGCCAGCATCTCGACAAGATTCTCGCCGCTGCAGGGTTCAAGCGCGAAGAAATATTCATCTGCAACATTCTCAAGTGCCGACCACCCGAGAACCGCGACCCGACGCTGTCAGAAATGATCTGCTGCACACCCTACCTGCAGCGCCAGCTGCGCCTGCTCAAACCTTCGCTGATTGCCTGCCTCGGTAACATCGCGGTAAAATTCGTCATCGGCCCTGAATCGCCGGGCATCACCCGCATTCATGGGCAGTGGTTCAACTCGATATTCGATATTCCGACGATGGCGATGTATCACCCGTCATACCTGCTGCGTTCGCCCTCGCGTG
>CAZMWO010000437.1:363-2039 GCA_964569565.1 uncultured bacterium
CCCCTCTTTTCTGCTGCGCTCACAGACGCGCGAAAAAGGCAGCCCCAACTGGCAGATGTGGCAGGATATTCAAGCCCTCAAACAGCGCTACGACTCACTCTGACGTTCCCGTGCGCGTGCGCGTAATCGTAATCGTAATCGAAGCAGGCCAGTCCTCTAAATCTCGATTACGAGAACGAAAACGATTACGAGAACGAAAGAAAAAAGTGCTGTTGAGTATTGTGTCGAGCGGCATTACATGCTAAGATCGCAGCTATGAGAAATCTTCTCGTGCTTTTTCTTGTACTTTGCCTGTGCATATTCATCGGGTGCCTGGGCGTCAGCGGAGGGGGCGGCAGCCTGGGTGGAGGCGGCAGTCCATACACGGCGGCGCTGCTTACGGGGCGCGTGTATTTTGCTGAACGCCAGCTTTATGGCGGCATTCCAGTAGCTGCCTACGATATGTCAGGACAGAAAATCGAAACCGTTCTGACCGATTCGAACGGCTACTTCGCTTTTTCGACGCTGCCGGCCGGCGTCTACAATCTTGCAGCACTCACCGGCGAAAGCGAAGTCGTTTTTGCCCGTTCAGTTCAGGTAGATGGTGTCACCCTGAAAGAATTAAATGAAACGTCTCTACTTGCTATCACCGAGGTTGTAATCGATGAAATCAGTTCAAGTTCATTCCATCTTCAATTCAAGGCAAATCGCGCATCGCGCGCCTCGATCGAGTATGGCCCACTCGGTGGTTACCAGCAGACGGTTACCATCGGTCAGGCCGGCTTTACCAACCATGAGATAACGATTACTGACCTGCGAGCCCTCAACGATTATGAGGCCACGATCTATCTGACCGGCGACGATGGGCAGGACTTCATCATGCGCGGGCTATATGTGGGCACTACCGGTGCCGCCGGCCCGACCAACCTTTCGGTAGCAATCAACGAAGGTGATTACGAAACCAAGACGCAGAATGTCACTCTCTATCTGCAAGCCGACAACTGCACGCACATGCGCATCAGTGAAAATTTTGATATGGCAGAAGCTTCCTGGGTGACTTATTCCCAGACTTACTCATACACTTTCAAGACTACCACAGCCGGCACCAGACGCATATACGCGCAGTTCCGCGATGCCAACGGCGTGACATCGCCGATTCAGTCAGATGCCATACTGCTGTCGGGCAGCGGCTATGTTGGAATCTGGATCAACGATGGCGAAGCGATGACGCGCGATGTAGAAGCCCTTTTGAAGATCATTTTTCCGGGCGCTACCCACATGCAGCTGGCTAATTCTTCAGATTTTCTCAACACTTTCTGGGAAGTCTACGTTGAAGCGAAGAAATGGCGGTTCAGCAGTGGTGACGGTCTCAAAACCGTGTATTGCCGGTTCAAAGGCGGCAATGCCGACCCCACCCAGGTTTTTACCGCATCGATCATTATCGATACCACACCGCCTGAAGTCGAAATGAAGATCAACAATGGCAACAAAGTAACAGCTACCACCAGCGTCACCATCACCTTCAATTTTTCGGTGCCGCCAGGTCAGATGAAAATTGCTAATACCGCAGCGCCCGCGACTTCTGCCGCCTGGATCGCGTTCAGCGATACAGTGAAATGGACTATTCCGACAGAAGACGGCGACAAAGAAGTATTCGCAGTCTTCAGAGATGGCGCCGGCAACGAATTTGGCCCGAT
>CAZMWO010000437.1:2139-3515 GCA_964569565.1 uncultured bacterium
ACCAATGTCAAAATCGATGGCCCTCAGATAATAGTTTCACCAGAGACCACAACCTTGAAATCTGGCCAGACTCAGCAATTCACCGCAACACTGAAAAACATCAGTTCAGATGATGCCGGCAACATTCGCTGGGCAGTTATAGGAGGAACAGAAGCCTCTGGCACAATTGACTCTAATACAGGTATCTTTACTGCCCCGGAGCCAATCTTTCAGGCAACTACCACTACGATCAGAGCTTATTCAACTCTGATTCCAACGTTGCTTACGCAGGTTACCGCCAATTTGACGACGTCTGTAGAAATGCTGTTTCGACAAAAGACCGGTGAGTACAGCTACACAGAAATTTCAGACCAGGTTGCACCCGGCGATTCTATAACAGCTGAGATATTGATACTTCACAGCAACAACGCTTACGAAATCAGCAAACAACCAACAGCCGGAACTGTTTCGATTTCGCCTGCAGCGGCTTCGACTTACGGAACAGTAGCAACTTTGACCTACAATGCTCCTTCAACAATTCCAACAACCAATCCAGTATTGATTGGAGTGCGCTCTCTCGACAACTCAGGCATTGTCGGCACATTGTCTTATCTCGTTTCAACTGGTGCAAATCTCAGAATAACGCCCTCTACTGGCGATGCGCAACGGAACCTGCCTTTAACTATCGAGGCGGATGTTACCGGCACAGCATCAACAACAGTAACCTGGAGCATCAACCCGACCGACATGGGCAGCTTTGCTCCAGAAAGCATTATCACAACAACCACTACAGAGAGCCCGGATCATGTTGTCACCTTTTATTCAGCCACCCCGGCTCAGATCAAACAGGCTTCGGTAACAGCAGTTATCGACGGTGCCAGCAAAAGCTGCAATATTACGGTTTACCCTCCGATAAAATTTGTTATCGATCCAGCTTCAGCAAACGCAATGCCGATCGTAGAACCAATGACCTTCAAGATACCAGGCTTTGACTATCTTCTAGGTAATGCCAGCGAATCTGTAGTCTGGGAATTCAAGAATTCGTCACGAACCGACTACATGCCGGCAGATAGTAAAACCTATATAGATCGTGGTTCGCTTACCGTCATAGATGCGACCACAGCTGAATACCGCCGCCCCACTGTTCTGCCCAGCATTTCAGACCCCTCGGCGTCTGATACAGTAACGATAAGAGCGACCTCGGTGGCCGATCCGGCAGCCTCTCAGACAGCGATTGTCAGCATTGCCGGAAAGGTTGTGGTTGAGATATACGATAAAGTAGAAAAGGTTGCATCGATCAGCACAGCCGCCACCGTTGCCGAAGTAGGGAAAATACAGTTCTACGCCGGAGTAACTCCGGCAGTGATCGGCGACACTTCGGTCAGCTGGTCTGTTAA
>CAZMWO010000438.1:0-1775 GCA_964569565.1 uncultured bacterium
TTCCCGGTCGCCGATCCCGCTCGGCTGGTCGTTGCGGCGGGAAACCGAAGAACGGGCCGCGACCATGAGCTGTTCGAATTTCGCCTGTTCAAACACCGGGCGCTGAAGAATTTCGGCCATGACTTCGACTGCCAGCTCGGTATAAGAGCTGAGCATCGACAGTTTGAGGCTGCCGGCAATTACATCGATCGAGGTTTCAGCACTGCCACCAATGCTTTCGAGCAGTTCGTCGAGTTCGTCGCTGCTGTATTTCTCAGTGCCACCGGTGCGCAGCAGGTCGCCACAGAATTCGGCCAGACCGATTTTTTCGACCGGGTCGAGATAGGAGCCGCCGTGAATTCGCACCGAAGCTTGAATCAGCGGCAGGGTTTTGTCTTCAAGCAGATAAAGGCGCATACCGTTGTCGAGTTTGATTTCTTCGACTTCGGGAATAGCGATCTGATTGAGTGACGGGTAGACAAGCGAATTGAGGTCTACGGCACCGGCACTTGCCGAGAACAGCGCCAGAAATGCAAATATGGTTAACAGACAGCTCAGTTTTTGATAACGTTTGTCGATCATTTTTTTGTCTCCCCGGTTGCTGTGGCTTTATCAGCAGAGGCCTGTTCAACTATGGTTTCGAGGCTTGAAACGGTGCGGTTGCTGGCAGTGAAATACTGTTTCGCAACGCGCTGTACGTCCTGCGGTGTGACCTTGTTGATACGCTCGAGTTCACGAAACAGCTTGCGCCAGTCACCCCAGATCTGCTGGTAGGTGGCTAACTGCTGGGCCAGTCCCATATTGTCGTTGAGGCCTCTGATGAAGCCTGCCATGGCGCGGGCCTTGACCTTTTCGAGGTCTTCGTCAGTCAGAAGCTGGTTCTGCAGCTTTTCGATCTCTTCGTAGATCATCTTTTCGCATTCAGCATTGGTTTTTCCAGGCGCCGGGTAACAGAATATCACGCCAAGAGACGGGTATTTGCTGCCGGGCCAGCCAGCATACGAACTGACCGAAACGGCAGTTTTCTCGTCTCTGATCATGCGGCGATACAGGCGTGAAGTGCGGCCCTGGCCGAGAATGTCGGCAAAGGCTGCCAGTGCCGGCATGTCATCATGGGTTTCGGCCGGAATATGCCAGCCAATGATCATTGCCGGCTGGGCGCGGTCATTGATGGTCAGGCGGCGTTCGCCCTGTTGCGGCGGTTCGGTCGTCGCGATGCGTGGCGGTGCCGGGCGCTTCTGAATTCTGCCCCAGTATTTTTCGGCCATTTCAACGACTGTTTCTGGTTTGACATCGCCGACCAGCGCGATAGTCATGTTGCTGGGCGTGTAATACTTTTTGAAAAAGCGCTGTGTCGCTTCGCGAGAATAATTCTGAATGTCTGACATGTGCCCGATCAGCGGGTTTCCATAGGGATGCGCTTTGAAGGCGGTGCTCAGGAATTCTTCGACAAGCTTGCCCATTGGGCGGTTATCGACGGTCATGCGCCGCTCTTCGGCCACGACTTCGCGCTCTTTATACATTTCACGCAGAAGAGGCTCGAAAAAACGCTCAGATTCCATTGCCATCCAGAGTTCGAGCTTGTTCGAAGGCATGCTGATAATGTAGGCGGTCTGGTCGCGTGAAGTGAAGGCGTTGAGGCCTGAACCACCTTCAGACTGAAGAATGTTCGAAAATGCGTTAGGTTCGATAACCGCGTAGGCATTGGTTATTGCCTTGTTCATCTGTTCCTGCAGGTTTTTGAGATTTTCCGGGTCGGCGAGTTCCTCGTCCGTGTACGCCGCGGCGTCCAGCAG
>CAZMWO010000438.1:1785-2626 GCA_964569565.1 uncultured bacterium
CGGCCCTTGAGTCTTTCGAGGCGCAGTCTTTCGAATATCCGGTCTTCATCGGCCATCAGGGCTGGTTCTTTTGCGGGGTCACGGCTGCCGATGGTGACAGTGCCTTTGAAGGCCATGTGTTCGAGCATGTGAGCGAGGCCCGAGTATTCTTTCGGGTCATCGGCGCCGCCGACATCGACCCAGGTGACCAGCGAAACTACCGGCGCGTCGTGGCGCGGCAGAACGATGATTTTAAGTCCATTGTCGAGACTATGCTCGAAAACCGACTTTTCGAGGGCGGAAAAGTCAAAGTCGGTTTTTGCTGGAGCCGAGATTGGCTGCAGCAGAATGAAAAATGTCAGAAGTGCGGTAAAAATTGCTTTATATTGTCGCATTTATGCCTCCGTGATATTAGTTTGTAATATTTTACCCTGTTTTGCTGATAAATACCAGTTTTCAGCAAACATCAGCTGCCAGTGAAGCCTTCGAACAGAGCGGTGCTCAGATATCGTTCCCCAGCGTCAGGAAACAATGTTACTATCGTCTTGCCGGCATTCTCAGACTGTCGCGCCAGCCGGTCGGCTGCCGCCATGGCTGCTCCACAGGAAATGCCGCAGGTTATGCCCTCTTCGCGGTGCAGGCGACGGGCATATTCGATCGCTTCGTCGCTGCTTACCGTGACGATGTCATCGACAAGGTCGAGGTCGAGATTGGCCGGTTTGAAGCCTGCGCCTATGCCCTGTATTTTGTGCGGACCTTCCGGTCCGCCGCTTAGCACCGGCGATGCGGCTGGTTCCACGGCTATGGCTTTGAACGTGGGTTTTTTGGGTTTGATGTATTCTGATACGCCTGTTACGGTTCC
>CAZMWO010000438.1:2636-3512 GCA_964569565.1 uncultured bacterium
CCCTGTATCTTGTGCGGTCCCGGTTTTGCTGTGTTGCCGGCTCTGATGGCTGTCAGAACCGGTGATTCAACCGGTTCTACCGCCACCGATCTGACCGGGTGCCGCTGCACTTTTTTGAGATAGCGACTGACGCCGGTAATGGTACCGCCGGTACCAACGCCGGCCACGAATATGTCGATTCTGCCCCTGGTGTCGTTCCAGATTTCAGGGCCGGTCGTGCAGAAGTGTATGTCAGGGTTGGCGGGATTGTCGAACTGTTGCGGCATGAAATATTTATCTGGAGCGCTTTTTACAATTTCTTCGGCTTTTGCTATGGCTCCGGTCATACCTTTGGCGCCTTCGGTAAGCACTATCTGCGCACCAAAAGCGGCCAGCATTCTGCGGCGTTCGATCGACATGGTGTCGGGCATCGTCAATATCAGCGGATAGCCACGCGTGGCGCAGACAAATGCCAGACCGATGCCGGTGTTGCCGCTTGTCGGCTCAACCAGCGTGACTTTGTTGTCGCCGTGCATGAGAATGCCTTTTTTTTCGGCATCCCAGATCATGCTGGCAGCAACCCGGCATTTTACCGAATAGGCCGGGTTGCGTCCTTCTATTTTGGCCAGCACGGTTGCACCAGCGCCCTGGGTTATTCGATTGATCCTCACCAGAGGGGTGTTTCCGATGCTCAGACTGTTATCTTCATAAATTCCGGGCATATATTACTCCTTCTCACCAGATGCTAATAATATATCACAAAAACCATATCATTTAAGTTGTTTTTACAAAAGCAGGCTCACTATGAAGTCAGTTTGCTCTGGAGTCCTGTAAAACAATAGTTACCCAGATATATATTTCTTAATCGGGCTTTCGGCGGAATCTCATTCGCTACAA
>CAZMWO010000439.1:0-3247 GCA_964569565.1 uncultured bacterium
TGCGCATCGTGTTGCAGAAGGTGACATACCCGCTCGCTGTTCGCTCTTCTGGTGTGCTCGAAGATTCTGTTTCGCATTCGATGTCAGGCCTGTATGAGACGTTTTTCGTGCCGAACAATCACCCCGACTCGGAAGTTCGCCTGCGACAGCTCGAAGAAGCGATAAAGCTGGTCTATGCCTCGGTTTATTCAAAAGAAGCGCGCGAGTATTTTGATGCCATCAACTACAACATCGAAGAAGAAAAAATGGCAGTAGTCATTCAGCAGATAGTCGGGCGCAAACATGGCCAGAACTTTTATCCGCTGATTTCAGGGGTGGGGCAGTCGTATAACTATTACCCGTTCTCATACATTCAGCCTGAAGACGGCGTGGGAATGCTGGTTCTCGGTCTCGGGCGCAACGTAGTCGGCGGCGAGCGATCTTTCAGGTTCTGCCCGACTTACCCGCAGCTCGAAATTCTGACGCCGGAAGAACTGGTTAAAAATTCGCAGCGCCGCTTTACCGTGCTCGATCTCGAAAAGAATACGGTCGATCTGTTCAACGGCGAAGACGCGACCCTGGTTAAACTCGAGATATCAGTGGCTGAAACCGATGGTACACTCAAAGAAGTCGCATCGACCTGGAACCATCTCGACCAGCGTCTCGAAGTCGGCCTTGATACCAGAGGTCCACGCGTCATCAACTTTGCAAATATCCTGCAGTATGAATCCATGCCACTGGCCAGGACGATAAAACATATTCTCAATGTCGCCGAAGAGGCTCTCGAAACGCCTGTCGAAATCGAATTCGCTGTCGATGTCGATGCCGAGAACCTCGACAAACCGGTATTCTATCTGCTGCAGCTCAAACACATGCTGCGCGAAAGCGAAGATTACAATATCGACAAAACAGGAATAGACAGGAGCAAACTCATGCTCTACGCCGACTCTGGCATGGGCAACGGTCGCATCGACGAGATCGCTGACATCATCTGGATAGACCCGGATGTCTTCGATAAAGCGCAGACTGAAGAAATGGCGCGCGAAGTCGAAGCTTTCAATCTGGAGCTCAAAGAATCAGGCCGCCGATACATTCTGCTTGGCCCGGGTCGCTGGGGCACGCGCGACCGCTGGCTCGGCATTCCGGTAACCTGGCCGCAGACGTCGTTTGCCAAGGTCATCGTCGAGTATTCACTCGAAGGTTTCAGAGTCGATGCCTCGATGGGCTCGCATTTCTTTCACAACGTTACAACCATGGGTATCGGTTATTTCTCAGTGCGCCAGGATTCCGGCGAAGGCTTCATCGACTGGAACTGGTTGCGCAACCAGCCTGTGATCAGCCGCAAAAAATACTTTACCCATACCCGCCTGCCGCACAAGCTTGGCGTGGTGATGGACGGCCGCCAGGGCATTTTCCTCGTCTACCAGAATATAGACGATTCGATAGTGCTCGAGTCGGGCGAAGTCGAGATCGACCACGCCTACGGCTCTTTCAGCTGAGGCGAACAGCATGGATCATACACAGTTAATCATAATTGCCGCCATAATTATCTTTTTCGTTCTCAAGAGGCTTGGTCAGGTCAACCCGCAGAAGGCCCGCGAACTCAAGGCGGCCGGTGCCATTGTCATCGATGTTCGCACGACTGAGGAATTTGCCGGCGGTCATGTCGCCGGCGCCATCAATGTGCCGCTCGACCAGCTTGGCGAAAGAATAGAGGCTGTCGTGCCTGACCGTCAACAGCCGATTCTGATTTATTGTCTGAGTGGCACCCGCTCGGCTCTGGCACGGCGCATACTGCTGAGCAAAAAATACAGCGACATTCACAACCTCGGTTCGATTTATCGCGCAAGAAGTATTCTCACCGGGCAATAAACAAAAAGATGTGGTAGACTGCACTCTGTATTTTCTTGTCGTGCTCAGCGCAACGGTGCTTGCAGAGAACCTATTAAACCTGGCAGGTCTTGAGTATATGGAAAGCGGAATTCTCGAAAACCGATACGAGTTCACCCGCGATGGCAAGGCGATCATTGACATCAGCGTCGAGTCGATGAACGACCTGTTCAACAGTTTCGACAAAAAAGCCTCTTTTGTAAAGCGCGAGCTTGACCAGGACTTCGTCGATTACATCATTGACAGCGTCAAAGAGATCGGTGACAGCGAGTTTCTGATAAGAGTATCGGTAGATCAGGAATTCAACATGCTGCAGGAAAACATACTGCGCAAGGCGGTGGCTAACTACTTCACCTATCGCTACCAGATCGAAAACCTCAATCTGCGTAAAGAAATCCGCAAATTCACCATGCTGATGCTGCTGGGCATTGTGCTGTTCACGCTGGTTTCGATATATAAACTGCCTGACACCGGCGATATCGAAGTCTGGAAGAAAATTTTTCAGGAAGGCGTGGTGGTAGCAGCCTGGGTCGCGATCTGGGAAGCGGTTACCTCGCTGATCTTTGGCTGGAATCCTTATTACACTAGACGCAGCATCTTCGAACGTATCGCCAACGCGGAATTCAGGGTCATTAATAACCTGCTCCGCTTTGAGTATTAAAAGGATGATGGAATGGCCGAAATTATAGGTGTTTATACATGCTGTGCAACCGGCGAAGAAACGGTTGAACGCGCATCGGTCGAAGCCCGCGCCGGCTGCGGACTGGTCGGCGACCGCTACTATCGAGAGCATATCGACGGTGGCAACAAAAACGCGATTACCCTACAGTCAATTGAAGCGATCGAAGCCTGCAACCATCAGCTGCATACCAGTTTTGCGCCTTCGGCTTTCAGACGCAATCTGATTACCAGCGGCATCGAGCTTAACGATCTGCTGGGCAGAAAGTTTTATGTCGGCGACGTTCTCTTATTCGCCTGGGAACTATGCCAACCATGCGACTATCTGCAAAAGATGCTGCAGGCAGAAGTGCTGACCGGTATGCTCGATCGCGGTGGACTGCGCGCCGAAATTCTGCAGGGTGGTGAGATAAAACCCGGAATGATGATAGAAGTCGTGGAAGATTAGATTTAAAAGCATAGTAATTTTTTTCAAAGCCAGATAACTGAGGTTGAATATGCAATCTTACATTGAATTTGTCACGACCTGGCCGATAGTGTCGGCCATGCTGCAGTTCGCCGTTCTTGGCACTTTTGGCGATGTCATCGCCAAATGGATCATAGAAGGTCGCGTCAGCAAGCCGTTTGGCTTTGGCATACTCGTCTGTAAAATGCTCGAATGGGCTCTGCTGGCAGTTATGATCAAATATGCCTTCACCGG
>CAZMWO010000439.1:3257-3509 GCA_964569565.1 uncultured bacterium
CAGCATCAGATGCTGCCGGAACTCGGCTCCTGGTCGCGCGCAATCGCCATCTCGGTGGCAACCAACCTGCAGTTCGGGCCTTTTCTGGTGCTCATGCACCGTCTGCTCGACAATCTGATCGCGCGCAAAAGCAACTGGGCCAACATCGACAAGGGTTTCATGTCGCTGCTCTGGTTCTGGATTCCGGCGCACAGCGTGACTTTTGCTCTGCCCAAACCCTACCAGATCGGCCTCGCCGCGCTCTGGTCGGTC
>CAZMWO010000440.1:0-3504 GCA_964569565.1 uncultured bacterium
GAATCAGCAGTTTTGGCGAATGTATGATAATTGAAGCAAGCGCTATCTTTTTCTTCATGCCAAAACTGTAGTTGGCGGTATATTCGTCCGCCGCATCTGAGAGACCGAACCGGCTCAGCAATTCTTCTATGCGCTGCTTCCTGATATCGCGCGGAATGAGGTGAACATCGGCCACAAAATCAAGAAACTGGTAACCGGTCAGGTAGTCGTAGAGAAATATTTCGTCGGGCAGATAGCCGACACGTGCCCGAATTCCGATCGGATCAGATGCCACACTCAAACCATCGATGGCGACATGGCCGGAATCGGGCTTGAGCAAACCCATCATAATGCGTAAAGTCGTGGTTTTGCCGGCACCGTTCGGACCAAGAAATCCAAAAACAGCTCCTCGCGGCACTTCCAGAGACATATTGTTTACCGCAAGTTTCTTATCGTAGCTCTTGGAGAGCTCCTTAATGCTGATCATGATGTCCGGAAACCCTGCGTTCACGTGTCAGTCTGAGATTTTCTGCATATTTGGCCAGCTCGGGAAACTCTTCGAGCGGCTTGAAAGTTGCGTTGTTATGCCAGAAGTCGGAAAGGCCGGCGAAGCCGGTTTTTTCATATTCTGCCGCGGTAATCAGCATATCGATCTTATCGATTGCGCGCACAAACCTGGCTTCGACGCTGCTTCCATCCTCAAATTCTTTGAACAGAGACAGCGATTCTTCGGTGACAGCACTGCCGAGGGGCGATAGAACATCTTCGACAGCCTGCTGTTCGATCGAGCTCTTGTCAGGAAAATACTTGAGTGCGGTATAAGGAATATCGCCGACCCGGCTTTCGCCCAGCTCATGTATGATGGCGATGGAAACGGCATGTTCGCGGTTTATCTTTACGCTGGTCACTATGCCGGCCAGCATGTAGGTAAGTAGAACTACCCCAAAACAGTGGTCAGCAATCGATTCGCCGTTGCGAATACCACGCAGCTGCCAGCCGGTCCGCCGCAGTTTTTTGAGAGTAAGGAAATCGTGAAATACCTTGTCGAGCTGTGAGCTTTCGATTTTCATGCTTTCTGTCCGTGTATTGAAGTTACAGTATTTATACCCGATTTTCCCCTGACTCAACCATATTTTTTTTACAGGGTCAGCCTTTCCTTCTACAGACTGTCTAATCAACTTTTCCTGGATTACCGGCAAAAAAAAAGACCGGTTTAAACCGGCCCTGAAAAATAAGGAGGCAAACAAATCCATGAACCCTGTCGTCAAAAGTTGATGTTTGCTTAACGATTTTTTTGCAGTTTTATGCTGAAAGCGGTACAATCACGCCATGCCGACACTAAGATTTATAGATTCCCGGTTTTTCAGCGGTGCCATGAACATGGCCATCGATGAAATGCTTGCAGAAAAGCTGTCAAAGGAACACAGACAGCCTTATCTGAGATTCTACAAGTGGCAACCGGCAACACTCTCGTTCGGTTACAACCAGCGAATCGAGCGCCTGATAGACCTTGAAGCAGTCAGGGGCGCCGGTCTCGGCATCGTCAGACGCATGTCAGGTGGGAAAATGGTGTTTCATGACGATGAACACACTTTCTGCATCGGACTGCCGGCAGAATATATCGAAGAGCGCATCGGCAAAGGCAGAACTTTTCTTGAAATGTTCACACTTGCCGTTTCGCCTCTTATCGCAGGCCTGAAAGAAGCAGGAATTTCTGCCCGCTTCGCCGATTCACGCGAAATCAGGCACAGTTCGAACGGAGTCCATTGTTACGCCACTGCGGCCGGACACTCAATCTATGCGGACAACCGCAAACTCATCGGTGCCGCCGGCGTGTTCCGTAACAGCTGTCTGATAGTCCATGGTTCCATACCTATCAAGGCAGGTTTTCCGCCCGAAAATTGTTTCATCGGCGGCCATAAAGTAAGTCAGGGCGTAGATATGGCTGCGTTGAGCGATTTTTGCTCGGCCGCCGACATAGAAAAGCTTCCAGGCATCATGGCCGGAGCATTTTCCACCGGACTGGGCCTTACGATCAAGGCTCTGCCACTCACCGAAACAGAGATGTCTGAAGCCCTAACCCTCGCCCGGACAAAGTATTCAGATCTTTTCTGGAATACGTCTGATAAGTGACAAAATTCTGCTTGTCAAAAGTTATGATTTGCGGTACATTTTACGGTTGAGCGCGAGTTTAAATTTGTTGTACTAAGAGCAGAGAGAGCAGATGTTAAGTAAATTTAACTTTCTGGCATTAGTTATACTGCTGACCATTCTGGCATCAGCAGAGTCTCTTCATGCCCAGAACATAAACAACCTCGACCTGCAGCTCAATCATGCCAAAGGGCGGCAGCGGCGGGCAGCAACCGCACCCGGTAATGGCGAATTCAAACTCTCCCTTGGCAGCCAGCTCTTCAATGAACCCGAAAGCACTTTGCCAGGCACAGAAAAAGACACTGAAATAACCCGAATCGAAATTGCCGAAACCTTTTCTGACATTGGCAGCATCAATGTTAATCGTGCGCGGCCGGTTACACCGGCGCAGCTTACTCTGAGATCCAGCAAAACCGGCGAACAGCAGAGATTTGCCCCGACGATAACTCTCAGCAGCTCTTACGAAGACAACGCCATCGGCCCCAATGACTCGGCAGCCGAAAGTCTTTCGATAAAAGGCGCATCCGGCAAACTGCTGGTTTACGGAGAGCTGGAACAGCAACGCATCGCCCCGCGAACGTCTCAGTTCATCGGCAATTTTGGCGAAACCGGCAACCAGAGAACGCTTCGCGCCTCAGTTAACGCTCAGGAAAATGATGGCCAGCAGAAACCCGAACCACACGAAGCAAGTGCGGCTCTGGCTTCCCGCTATTATCTCGAAGCGGTATACAGCTTCAAGCCAACACTCAAGGGCAAGATTTCGTTTCGGCGCTCGATGATCGACACCTTCGAATCAGAAGAAAAGCTGCAGGTCGAAGGTATTGTCGATGCCAACCAGAATATACAGATCAAGGCCGGTTACAACAACGAGGTCAGACCCGAAGTAACCGACACCAAATCGAGCAAAGACACCAAAGTCTGGACAGAATTCATTTTAAAATTCTGACCGATGCAGATTACCGACGTTCGCATTCAGCGAATCAAAGCTCCCCGCAGCAAACTGCTGGCTTTTGCCGAAATTACTCTCGACGATGCGCTGGTAATCAAGGATTTTCAGATTTTCACCTCGCCCCGCGGCTGTTTTGTCGGCATGCCAAGCCGGAAAATGCCCGACGGAACCTGGCGCGAAACCATTTTTGCGATAAACACCGAGCTGTCCGAACAGATCAAGCAGACGATTTTGCGCGCTTACGAAGACGAAATCAGCCGTCCCGAAAACCGGTCGGGCGACTCAAGGTAATCGCAGCTAAAGCGATTACGATTCCGATTACGATTACGCGCACGATTTTATAGAGCAGGCGGCGCTTGCACCGGCGGCCCAAATGTGTTATTTTCTTTGAGCCACAATAAATGGCGAAGGGGCGTAGCCAAGCG
>CAZMWO010000441.1:0-3502 GCA_964569565.1 uncultured bacterium
GAAACGGTTCCCTTGATTACATCATCGACGTTGAATTTTTCGAATATTTCATTTTTGCGCTTGTCGCGAACCTTGTCAAGAATAGCGCGTTCAGATACCACGACGTTTTTGCGGCGGCGGTCAAATTCGGTGACCAGCATCGGAAAAGTCTTGCCGATGCTTTCTTTAGCGTTTTTGCCGTGCGAGAGCTGACTCTGTGGCAGGAATGCGCGCACGCCCTTGATATCGACATTGTAGCCGCCCTTGATGCGCTCGGTTACAGTAGCTTCGATCGGGGTCTTATTGGTAAAAGCATCGTTGATTTCGTCCCATGAGCCAAGTTCCTTGGCGCGGCGGAACGACAGCATGAGCTGACCGTGACCGTCATCAACTTTCTTGACATAAACCCTGATCTGGTCGCCGACGTTGTATTTGCTTTCTTCGCCGTCGAATTCTTCGATCGGCACGATGCCGTCAGACTTGTAGCCCAGATCGACATAAATTCCGGACTGGTTCTTTTCGATCACAGTTCCGGTTACAATCGCTCCCCTGGAGATTGTTCGGAACTCGCCACTAAGAGCTTCCTCCATGGTCATCTGGTTTTCCATGGTTTCTTCAGCCGGTTCCTGGTGTGTGTTTGTGTTGACTTCGGTCATACGTTCCTCCGTTGGGATCAATTTGTCCCGGGTATTAGTTACGATATTGATAATCCGGTCGACCACCTGTTCGATGTTCAGACTGGTAGTATCCAGCAATATGGCGTCTTTTGCCTGAATGAGCGGCGCAATCTCGCGGTTCGAATCGTATTCGTCGCGGCGTGCGATTTCCTGCTGCAGACTTTTGAGATCAGCGTCAAAGCCTTTGGCTGTGAGCTCCTCGTAGCGGCGGCGGGCGCGCTCTTCGATAGACGCGGTGAGAAATATTTTAACGCGAGCCTTGGGGAAGACCACCGAACCGATATCGCGGCCATCGACGACCCATTTGCCATGCCGGCCGATCTGACGCTGCAGGTCGGTCATGCACTGACGCACGCCCTGATCGGCGGCCACTTCTGATACGTGGCGGGCGACTTCAGGTTTGCGGATGTCGTGAGTTACGTCGAGGTCATGCAGATAAACAGATGGAAAAGAACTGCCATTTTTCTCTTCGAAGCGCAGGCCGCTTTCGCTGGCGCAGCGATAAAGCTCGCGGCTGTTGGAAAATTCTACCTTTTCCTGCAGCGCTTTGAACGTGATCGCGCGATACATGGCGCCGGTGTCGAGGTAATTGTACCCAAGTTTTTCGGCAGCTTTGCGGGCTACCGTACTTTTGCCTGCCCCGGCCGGGCCATCGATGGCAATGACTTCACAAATATCTGTCTGGTGTGGTGAATCCAAGACTAGAACAAGGCTCCTTTTGATCGTTGCCTGTGAAAACAGCAGACAACTAATGGGCGAAAGTGTACATCATCTCGCAAAAAGTTGCAAGTAAAAAAAGGAGAATGCTCAGTTTTTTTGCCGGATGCAGTTATGCAGCAAGGTAAAGAATCCTGGAAAGGAAATTTTGATGCAGTCGGTATTTTTCAGCTCGAGCCCATTTTTGCTTGCGAGCGCTAATACCGCAAAACTCATGCCCAGACGGTGGTCGTGACATGAATCGAGGGCAACCCGTCGATTGACGCAGTTCGGCCCTTCTATTTCAAATCCGTCGATCAGCTCACTGCAATTGACTCCGGCCGCTTTGAGGCTGATGACCAGGTCGCGGATTCTGTCTGTTTCCTTGTGTCGCAGTTCTCTGGCTCCGGTAACGCGGGATCTGCCTTTGGCGAAGGCCATAACAACGGCCAGAACAGGCAATTCATCAATCAGATAAGGCACTTCATCTGCGGCAATGTCGGTGCCACACAGCTCGGCGTTCTGTATGCTGATGTCGCCGAATGGCTCCCATTTGTCTGAAATAATTTTTTCCTCAATTTTGGCGCCCATGCGGCGGAGGACCTTGATAAATCCGGTTCTGGTCGGGTTCAGAAGAACGTTTTTCAGCACCAGGCTGCTTTCTGGAAGGATGCAGGCAGCGATCGCAAAAAATGCTGCGCTGCTGATATCACCGGGCACGGTAAAATGGTGGTTTCCGGACAGTTCGGCCGGTCCTTTGATTCTGATGCCGTTTTTGTCAAGCATGACGGGCAGGTTAAGACGGCTGAAAAGGCGCTCGGTGTGGTCTCTTCCGGAAATGTCTTCGCTTATGGAGGTTTCGCCGAAGGCCTGAAGCGCTGCCAGCATTATTGCCGATTTGACCTGGGCCGAGCCGGTGGGATTGTTGAGACTGGCGGCCAGCAATGCCCGGCTGCCCGATATTTCCAGGGGCAGGCAGTCATTTTCGCCGGCGGTGATGTTTGCGTTCATTGCGTTTAACGGTTCGATGATTCGCCGCATCGGGCGGCGGGTCAGCGATTCATCGCCCAGAAGTCGGTAAAACCCCGGTTGCCCAGCCAGTATTCCGGCAAGAAGTCTTGCGGTTGTACCGGAGTTACCACAGTCTATGTTGAAATGTCCATGACGCGCCAGCATGCAGCTGTTCTGAAGCCGCGTCAGGTCGTCTGTCGTTGTGATCTCGATACCAAGCTGTTTTGCCGCAGTCAGGCTGCTTTTTACATCGATGCAGTCAGACAGGCCGGTTACTTCTATCTGACCTCTGTTCAAAAGAGACAACAGTATTAGCCGATGCGAAATCGACTTGTCGCCGGGAAATGTCAGTTCGCCGCAGATGCCTGTTGCCGGAGCAATGTACATTATCTGACCGGTTTGCCGAGCATTATCGAGAGAATCTGGTCGTCGGTTTCGATCATGCCGGGGGCCGCTATCAGGCCGATGTTGGCCAGACTCGACTCGAGATTTTCGCCGAGTACGCCGTTGGTGGTCGGCAATTTGAGGCCGCGCATAGCCATCATGGCTGCCTGAAAAGCTGAATCTACTGCGCAGATCAGTTTGATCGAGCAGCCGACTTTGGCCCCGTCACAGATGATGCCGGTGATGCTGCCGACCATGTTGTTGACAGCTGCTGTGGCGATTTCGAGATCGCCGCCGAGCAGGTAGGTGGCGCCGGCAGTGAGTCCGGTGCCTGAGCATACAACGCAGCCGCACATGGCCGAGAGTGTACCTGAATGATGTTTGAGTATACTGGTTATACCATGACTGATGGCAAGAGCTTCGCTGAGCCGCTCATCGTCAGCTTTTACATGATTTGCCAGCACGTGCAGGGGCAATGTGATGGTGAGGCCCTGGTTGCCTGAACCGGCGGAGGTCATTACGGGAAGATCGCAGCCCGACATGCGCGCATCGACTGCTGCCGAAGTGAGAGCCTTGGCTTCGTTGATCACATCATTACCAAGCCAGCCCTGTTGCATGAGTTCCCGGTAGATATTGCCGATTTTCAAAAAGCCGTCTTTGCCCATGCCGGCTTCGGCAACTTTCAGGTTCATCTCGATGCCGCTCAGCATATGCTTGCGCAGTTCCGGCGAAAGATCGCGAATGTTGTTCCAGAT
>CAZMWO010000442.1:0-3501 GCA_964569565.1 uncultured bacterium
GAAATCGACCTGCAGAAGCTCGAAAGAGAACTTTCTGAGCAGCTCAAGACCTCTACCGGCACCAAGAGAACCCATCTGCTCAAGCGCATGGAACTGGTCAAGATGTTCGCCCGTTCCATCAGCCGCCCTGAATGGATGATTCTCGACGTAATACCAGTCATTCCGCCCGATCTGCGCCCGATGGTTCAGCTCGACGGTGGTCGTTTTGCAACATCCGACCTCAATGATCTCTATCGCCGGGTCATCAACCGCAACAACCGCCTTAAAAGGCTGATCAAGCTGCAGGCTCCCGATATCATCATCAAGAACGAGAAGCGCATGCTGCAGGAAGCAGTTAACGCGCTGATCGATAACGGTCGCCGTGGCAAGCTGGTCACCGGCCCGAACAACCGCCCGCTCAAATCACTTACCGACATGCTCAAGGGTAAGCAGGGCCGTTTCCGCCAGAACCTTCTGGGTAAACGCGTGGACTATTCCGGCCGCTCGGTCATCGTCGTCGGCCCGACCCTCAAGCTGCACCAGGCCGGTCTGCCCAAGAAAATGGCTCTCGAACTGTTCAAGCCGTTTGTCATGAACCGCCTGCAGCAGGTCAATCTTGCCGCCAACATCAAGAGCGCCAAGAAGATGATTGAACGCGAACGCAACGAAGTATGGGACGTTCTTGAAGAAGTCATCAAGCACCACCCGATTCTGCTCAACCGCGCACCAACTCTGCATCGCCTCGGTATTCAGGCTTTTGAACCGGTTCTTATCGAAGGCAAGGCCATTCAGATTCACCCGCTCGTCTGTGCGGCTTACAACGCCGACTTCGACGGTGACCAGATGGCTGTGCACGTGCCTCTGATGCTCGATGCTCAGGTCGAAGCACGAATGCTCATGCTGTCGAGCAACAACATTCTCAAACCGGCAGATGGCCTGCCGATATCGGCGCCCAGCCAGGACATGACCATCGGTCTGTTCTATCTTACCATCGAAAAACCTGAAGGCGAAGGCTACCCAACTGCTGAAATCAAACTCAGCAAAGGTGCAACCTGGGAAAAGCTGCTGCTCGACGAAGGACGCCCCTACAATTTCAGGCTGGCCGAAGAAGTATCAGAAAAGCTGCTGCCCGGTATGGTTTTCGATTCAGCCGAGACCGTAGAGTTGCTGAAAAAGGCCAAGGTCGATAAGATCACCGTCTATCGTGCCCCGGTATTCCATAGCGTTACCGAAGCCGTTAATGCTTATGAGGCCGGCAAATTCAATCTGTTGTGGCCTGTGTATCTGCAGAAGTCTGCTATCGCCAAGGCCAAAGATGCCGAAAAACATGCGACCGTACGCGACCATTATCTGCGCACAACTATCGGCCGCGTCATTTTCAATGACAATCTTCCGGCAGATTTCCCTTACCAGAACATGCAGATCAAGAAAGGCAACGTATCTACGCTGATCAAGCGCATGTTTAACGAATATTCGCTGACCATCGTCGGCGAAGTTCTTGACCGTCTCAAAACCCTTGGTTTCAGATACGCTACCGTCAGTGGACTGACCATCTCTATCGTCGACATGATCGATCCGCCGAAAAAGCGGGAAATACTTGAACAGGCCGACAAAAAGGTTTTCAAGATTCGAGAGCGCTGGACAAAGGGTGAGATTACCCGCGATGAACGAAAACAGGGCGAAGTTGACGTCTGGACCAAAGCAACCGAAGACGTTACCGACGATCTGTTACAGAAGTTCGAATCTACCGCCCACCTTGGCGAATTCAACCCGGTTTATATGATGGCGTTCTCGGGAGCGCGCGGTAATATGCAGCAGATCCGTCAGCTGGCCGCAATGCGCGGTCTTATGTCGAATCCGCGTGGCGACATTCTCGCCTTCCCGATTAAGTCCAACTTCCGCGAAGGTCTGAATCAGTCTGAATATTTCATCTCGACATACGGCGCGAGAAAAGGTCTCGTCGATACAGCACTGCGCACCGCCGACTCGGGTTACCTGACCCGCCGTCTCGTCGATGTCGCTCAGGATGTCGTTATAACCATTCCTGACTGCGGTACCGAGCTGGGTGTTGAAGTTTCACCGATCCGCCAGAACAGAACCTCAAATAACATCATGATTGATGATATCGTTGTTCCGATACGCTACCGTATCGCAGGTCGCGTGCTGGCAAAAGCCATCACTCACCCGGTAAACGGTGAAATTCTCGATATCGAACACGAAGGCAAATCGGTCAAACTCGATGCTGGCCTCTACTGCACCGATGATATTGCAGCCGAAATCGAAAACCGGTGTGAATTCCCGATTCCGATCGAAGAAGTAAAACTGGAAATGATTTGCGCAGAACAGATCATCGATCCTAAAACCAACCGCATCATCGTCAGGCCCGATCGCCCGATCAATGAATACGTTCTCGATCGTATCCGCGATTCAAACTTCCCGGAACTGAAGATTCGCAGCCGCATAGTCATGCGTTCGCCGCTGACCTGCCGCTCCAAGGTAGGTATCTGTCAGTGCTGCTACGGCGCCGACCTTGCCACCGGCAATGTCGTCGATATCGGCGAAGCGGTTGGCATTATTGCAGCCCAGTCGATCGGTGAACCAGGCACTCAGCTGACCATGAGAACGTTCCACCTTGGTGGTGTAGCTCTGGCTCAGCGCTCCTATATCAAATCACGCAGCGCCGGCACGGCCCGCTTCGACTCGCTCAAGCTCGCCAAGATTTCCGACCGCTCGAAGTTTGAAATCGGCTCAGGCACTGAAACCTTCGATAAGACCGAATTTGGCTCAAGCATCAAGACGGTTGTCGTTGGTGGTCACCTGATCATCGAAGGCAAGAATAACCGTAAGGACCGCCTGCATATTCCGGTCGGCTCAGAAATGCGCGTTGAACCGGGTGAAAAGGTCACGCCAGGCAAAGCCGTCGCCGAATACAATCCGAACAATATCGTTACCGGCTACACCGGTGAAGTAATCTTTGAAGGCATCGAACAGAAGGACGGCATGGTCGTTTCTGAAGCCGGTATCATCAGAATCCTGACCCAGGATTTCGACCCGGTTACCAAAGACTTCGTCATCGAAGATTACAAGATTCCGCAGGGAGCCACTCTCAGGGTAGAAGACAACGAAATCATACACGCCGGCAATCTGCTCGCCGAAATCTCGGCGCAGTCACACGCGGCCATTGCTCGTATGGACGGTATCGCCAGGTTCGAAAACATCCGGGTCAAGAACAAACAGGTCATCAGTGACAATGGTATGGTCTTTATTTTCCCGGTTGGCGAAAAGCATGGCGAACGCAAGGAATACAGTCTGCCCAAGGGTGTCAAAGAAGCCAAAGAAGCGGCCATCAAGAATGCCGGCATGATTCTCAACGTTAAGAACGGTGACGAGGTGTTCCCGAACCAGAAGTTGCTGTCGGTCATCTCTGAAGTTGACGGCACAGTCTCTCTCACTGCCGGTGGCACCAAGATTTCGGTATCGAAAGAGGCCGAAGAAGAATACGAATTCAAGGGCGAAATGGCA
>CAZMWO010000443.1:0-3477 GCA_964569565.1 uncultured bacterium
TACCCCCATTCTTTTGAAACTTTGCAACCGGTGTGTTATTCTTGGTGGGAAAATGCCAAAGCAAGCTTTGAGGAGAAAAAAATTATGTGGCCTAGATGGATACGCGCACTGGCTACGATATGGGTAGCCTGGGACAGCAAACAACGTAAAACTCTCGACTGGTTCTGGATACTGGTCGTGCTGCTTCTTGGCCCGCTTCTGCTCCCGGTTTACCTGACGGTTCGCCCGCTGGCCAGGGGAGAAAGACGGGTTGGCGGCTTTATCTGGAACCTGTTCATAAGTCTCGAAAACTTTGCCACCTGGCTGATCGGCCTGGCTGCCGCGGCAGTATTTGTCGAGAACATTACGACACCGCATGACCCCAACCTGCCTGAAGTAAGACGTGCCGAAATCAAAGCGGGCAGCCTTGCCGGCGTGTTCCTCTTTATCTTTCTGGTCGGTCTCGAAAAAATCGGTTTCGAATACTTCCGCCAGCATGTCGAAAAGAGTCTGACCGAATCCTGACAGGGAAAGCAATCAAACACCGGAGTCGGCCAATGCGTTTTTTTACCGCTGCTCTCGTTGCATTTATTGTGCTGACACAGCTGACGCCGATAGACGCAGCCGGCGAACTCAGGCGCGGGCCGGTTCAACCGGCCGAAGGCCCGGGCGGTACAAGATATCCGCATGAATCGTTTACCTCATGGCAGCAGGGCATCAATCATGAGCGCTATCAGGTCTTCGAACCTGCCGGCCCGGCACTTGAAAAAGCCGGCCTGGTAATACTGCTGCACGACTGGCTGACCGAAGACCCCGAATACTACATGGGACTGATCAGGCACCTCTGCTGCAGCGGCAAGATAGTTCTTTTTCCCCGCTACCAGGGCACCGGCGCCATGGATGAAGATTACCACAGCAACATCGTCAGATCGGCAAAAGATTTTCTGCTGCAGTCCTTTGCCCGCAAGGGAACCCAGGTCGACAACAGCCGGGTTGCCGTTATCGGGCATGGCGCCGGCGCCATACTTGCTGCCAACGTCGCGGCGTCAGCCGACTATTTCGGCCTGCCGGCCCCGGCCTCTCTGATGATCATCACCCCGCACCAGCGTTCGCTCAAACTGCTCGACCTCACCGGTATCAGCCGCAACGCGCGAATGGTCGTCATCAGCGGCGACCAGACCGATCCGATCAACGATCAGACAGCCAGAGAAATCTATTATGCCGCCAACCGCGTCAGTTCTGATAACAAGATATTCATAACCGTATTATCAGACTATTATGGACAACCGCCTCTTATCGCCGACGAACTGGCGCCGCTGTCGCCCGAACGCCCGCTTTATGAGCGTCTGGTAGTGCGCCGCCGCCATGAATTCGTTAAAACATTCCGTGAACGAAGGGTCGCCGGCACCTTGCGCGCACAACATATTGACGCCTTCGACTGGTTTGCCATTTTCAGGGTTTTCGACGCGCTCGAACAGACCATCGCCGGACAGACCAGCCTCAATATTTTTAAAAACACCCCCGAACTCAGGTTCATGGGCTACTGGAGCGATGGCAGAAAGCTCAAGGGCCTTATCGTCAGTGACCGGCCCTGATGAGGTTAACATGCGAACCAGATTATTAACCGTAGCAGCCATATTAATGTTCAGCCTGCTGGCTCTGGTCGGATCCCTTCACCAGCGCGCACTTCCAGGCTTTCCTGATGACAAAGCATTGCTCATACTGATTCAGCAGCGTTCGCCAGACACCTTCTGGCAAAAGCTTGCCGCACTTACCGGGCGCGGCGAGCTCGACAGCGCACTGATCTGCTCTGCGCTGAACCGCTTCGACAACCTCGAACTGACACATGACGATCGCATCAGCGTCGATGCGATCCGCGCCGCCCTTTTCGTCAGGCTTAAAAACTACGAACAGGCAGTGCTTTCACTGCGGCACATAATCGCGACCAGCCGGTTCGAGAATGAAACCGGTCAGAGCCTTGAACTGCTCAAACAGTCTTACGCTGCTACCGGCCAGCAATTCGAGGCAGTGCCAGCCGCCCCCGCAACCCGCAGGAGTCAGTCGGGAACCACCATGTTTTTTCTGGTGCTATGGATAATGCTGCTGCTCTTTCCGGCAGCAGTCACCAATGTCGAAAAGCATAGCTGGCTGGCGCGCTACTCTGCGAGAGCTGACCGGCGCGGCCCCTTCATCGCCTTCGTCTATTCGCCCATGTGCAATATACTGCTGTCGATCTCTGCCATCCTGCTGCTGTCGCTGCGGGTGGCTCAGCAGCTCGATATTACGGCGACTTTTTCATTCCTGATGCTGCATCTTCTGCTGAGCTGGTTTTTCTGTCAGATTCCCATGCACAGCATCGAGAGCCTGGTCAAAAAAAACAGCACCGGGCTGTTGAGCTATTGCTTCGAGCAGTTTTCTCTAATGATTGTAAGGCACATGGCATTGATATCGGCAGCTATTACCATTGTTGTTCTGCACAGCATGGTTACCCGGCTGCCGACCTGGCCGGTCACCCGCCCGATTGGAGCGGCCGTAGCGCCGGTGGTATTTTTCGCCGCGATTTATCTGACTCTTCAGTTTGTCCTGCCCTGGCTGATGTTCGAACGTTACCGTACAACTGACCATGGCCTTGTCCTGCCACAGAAAGTCTTTACAGCCAGAGACGGCTACCGTCAGGGCATAGTGGAAATCGGCGCCCTGAGCTTTTCTGCCGCTTCGATTATTTTTGGCGGCATGCAGAACCATCTGGCCGGCGAAAATCTGCGACTGCTGCTTGACCGAAGCCGACGCAAGTTCATGCACAAGGCTGTTTTCAACGACTTTCTCCTGATTATCGCATTCGCCAGTGCAATCGCCATTCTACCCGCCATCAACCCGATATTCTGGGGGCGGTTGTTCGGCACCGGCCCATATTTTATCGAAGCACTGGCCCTGCTGTCTGGCACCGCCTTCTGCGGCATTCTCCGCCAGACACTCGAACGCAGCCAGCAGAAAGAAATCGACGCGACGTTCGCCGCAGAAAACCTTTCGGATAATCTGCTGCAAAGCCTTGAAATAATCAACAAGCTCAACTTCTTTCCTGACAACATGCGCGAAGGTGAACACAGCGAATTCGACCCGCTGACTCTCAACGAATCCAGGATTAATCTGCGGACCGCCACCGGACTTTATCTGCCTGCGACATCGAGACCTGACGGGCTGGTGCTGGTTTCTCTCTGGCGCGGCCGCCTCGCCGTCGACTGGAAACTCGGGCCGGAAGAATCGGCTTTTCTCGCTTCACTCGACTATCAGGTCAGCGCCACCGACAGCGAAAGCGAACTCTGCGCCCTGGCTTCGCGCCATAACCGACTTGGCGCCGACTGCATCTATCTCGCACGGCAGCAGCAGCTCAAAGTAGTCTTCTGCAGCCAGAAATTCAGTGCCTTTACCGCCGAAACGCCTCTGCCGCAGGATAAAATCTGCCGCATCTGCAGTGAAGCGATGCGCAAAGCATGCCAG
>CAZMWO010000444.1:0-2035 GCA_964569565.1 uncultured bacterium
AGCAAGTTTGCGTCTGGCCGAAAAGCGAAGATGCCGGCCAAACAGCCACAAATAGAAGGCGGTAGCACAATAGGCCAACAGAAGCAATGCACCGGACAGCCGGAACCAGCGGAGTTGAGTTTCCAGTCGCCTGATTGAAGAATGATGACGCCCTGAAATTTTAATGGCAAAGCCCGCATCTTTTCGGCTTGAATTCGGGTAAAAAAGCTCATCAGAAAACTGCATGTGGCTCCAGAACTCGGAAGGCGCCCTGATATAGTAATCGGCACCATCGTCTGTAACCACGAAGGTGGCCTGTTTATCAAGTTTTGCAGACACAGCAACACTGCAATTCGAACCTTCTACATTTAACGCGCTTTTCAGCAGTTCAGATGGCTTTACAGACTTTTGCGGAACGATGACTGTGTAGGCTCCATGCAGATTCACCGGGCTGATGCAGCAGTATGAATAGCGAAAAATCGACTGCTGAGAAAAATAGTCGGTATAAAATTCGTCTACCCTGTCATGAACTCCGAACATTTCATTAAATCGGGTCAGATAAGCAAACGGAGCGATTGTTTTGTCAATGGCGTAAGCATTCTGAATATTTGCCGGAGGGTTGTAAAATCGCCCCCAGAGCTTGAGATGGCGTTTCTGATAAAGCTCGACCGCTGTAGTAAAATTTATAAATGACAGCGACAAGGCCAGTGTTTCTAGCTCATTACACTGCTTTTGCAATTCTTCCGAGTGCCAGTAGTGGTATTTCTCGAACTCCGGCGAATCGACATGAACCAGTATCGCATCAAGATTTCGGCGCCGCAGAGAATGTAACATTTTTGCCGGCAGCGAAGCATCGAAAAGATTGCTGCCAAAATTTTTGTCTGGCAGCATCATCATGAGACTGGTCGATACCTCTGGCAAAAGCTCGCGGTGAACCTCGCGAATCACTTTTTCGACGTAGTTTTCAGGTTTCAGAGCCAGTCTGACCTTCTCGCCGGTCTGCAGCAGTTCTTCGCGCAGCAGACTCAGCGAAGACTCCCGGGTTCTCTCGATGGCTGTGGTCATGATATTGTTGAAAAACCACAAAGGCACCAGGAGAACCGCAAAACCGGTCAAAATCAGTAACAACCGGTCAGTCCGCCCGATGCTTTTCGATTTATGCGTCATTTTCTGTCTGCCACCCGCAACTATTCTTATCTGTATAATGCCTGTTCCTCAGCGATTCTATCACTCACCATTCCTCTACACAAACACAATAAAGCAGCAAACAGCAACAGATTGAGTATTGACAAGTTGCACGCGGGGCAATATAATTCAGGCATTAAATTTGAATTTGACGAACAGGAGGCAGAAAACATGTACAAGCACCCGAATTGCAGTGTTATCGCCTCCATCTGCGCAGAATATCTGTAACTGAAAGCCGTTTTCAGAAGCGGGTTGCCTTATGGAGGCAACCCGCTTCTTGCGTCTCGAGCCTTTAATCCCGCCATCGCCACAATCAACAACACGGGAGAATAAAAATATGAACAAATCAAACAAAACCAGGAACAGCTGACAGACAAAAACACTACCCGGCTTCTCACGGCCTCTTAACTCAAGAGAAACTCTAAATATATATGTCCAGTAAAAATAGTAATAAATCGGTATTAAAAAGACTGCTGCCCTATTTCAGCCCATATCTCGGGCAGATAGGCATCGTCATGCTCACCATGCTGGTGGTTACGGCAGTACACCTGATCAGGCCGATGATTCTGCGCTCGATCATCGATACCGCAATCCCGCAGAAAGACGTCGAAATGGCGCTTAAACTCGCCGGATTCTTCATTCTATGTCTTCTTATCGGAGCGGCGACTCTTTATGCGCGCGTAAAAATCATGGCGCGAATCGGCGCCGAAATGGTGGCCGGAATCAAAAGCAAACTGTTCGCCCATGTTCTCGGTCAGGGCATGCGCTTCTTCGACCAGAACCAGAGCGGCAAACTGATAACGCGCACCGAATCAGACACCAATCAGCTCAAATCGCTGTTCACGCAATCTTCAGCGCAGCTGTTCGCCAG
>CAZMWO010000444.1:2045-3473 GCA_964569565.1 uncultured bacterium
CGTTGCTGGTATTCGGCACGGTCATTGTGCTGTTTCGCGAAGACGCCAGAGTAGGTATCTTTGCACTGGCAGCCATGGTCGTAGTTTCGCTGCTGTTGTTCTTTTATCTGAGTTACATCAGATCGCTTTACACGAAGGTAAGAGAAAAAGGCAGTCAGTTGACCGGCTATCTGACCGAATACATTCAGGGCGTGCCACTGATCAAGGTGCATGGCCGAGAAACCGACATCATGAGTAACATGCATAACTTCAATCAGGACAAAGCTGATCTCGAATGCAGGGCAGCCTTCATTGAATACGCGCTGTTCTCGCCAAGCTTCAGGTTCTGCACCGAAATCGGATCGATAATGATACTCTTCGCGTATTGCAGCACGCGGGTGTTCGAGGGCACCATGACCGTGGGAACCATGGTCATGTTCATCGAACTGATGCGGCAGTTCTTCAGGCCACTCGAAAGCCTGGTCGAAGTTCTGGCCCAGATGCAGACAGCTCTGGCTGCAGGCGTGCGTCTGTTCGACATTCTCGACACCGAACCGGCAGTGCGTGACAATGGCGATCTGGCACCCGAACTGGCTCTTGAAAAGAGCATAGAATTCGAAGATGTCAGCTTTGCCTACGACAGCGAGGTTGTGCTCAAGAACGCTTCGTTCTCGATACCGCGCGGCCAGCAACTGGCGATCGTCGGTGCCAGCGGCTCAGGCAAAACGACCTGTATAAACCTGCTGTTGCGCTTTTATGACCCTACCAGCGGGCGCATAACCTTCGATGGGCGTGATATAACAAGTTTCAGGCTGATCGACTGGCGCCGTAAAATCGCGCTGGTTCTTCAGGAAATCTACCTGTTCCCGGGCACGATAATGGAAAACCTCAAGGCTTTTCATACTGACGTCGATGACGAAACCGTGATCAAAGCAGCCAAAGAGCTGGGAGCGCACGATTTCATCATGAAACAGCCGCAGGGCTACCAGACCGTGCTGGCCGAGCGCGGCGGCAACCTCTCTTACGGAGAGCGCCAGCTGCTGTCATATACGCGGGCAATGGTCAAAGATCCTGATCTGCTTATTCTCGACGAAGCGACTTCGTCAGTAGATGTAATCACCGAACGCGAACTGCAGAACTCGATGGAAAAACTGATGCAGGGCCGCACCTGCATAGTCATCGCCCATCGTCTCAGCACAATTCGCAAGGCCGACCGTATTCTCGTCTTCGAAAAAGGTCTGCTCATACAGCGTGGCGATCACGAAGACCTGATGCGCCAGCAGGGCATCTATCGCGAACTGGTAGCGATCCAGACCGGCAGCGATCTGCGCAACGGGTTTTCCGAACTCGAGGAAAACGGTGAAATAAAAGGAGCTGTTGCATGAAACAGCCAGCAAAAGAAAGAAAACTAAGAAATAATCGAACCTACTACATAAAATGGATATGGAA
>CAZMWO010000445.1:0-3467 GCA_964569565.1 uncultured bacterium
CTGAGGCCCGGCGCTTGACCTCCTGTCGCGCCGGTCATAATCGCCATCCTGGCGAGGAAAACCCGCCTGCGCCCTATATTGAGGCTTCAATAGCTACAAATTCAACTTTGACAAAGCACTAGAGGTATGAGTGACTGCTCTAACAATGTCACTTTTTGCGTTCATGGTAGAAGCGCAGGGCGCCTGGGTGAGCGTAGCCCGGTGGAATACCGTTCATTATCGTTTCGAGCGACACATCGCGGGCACGTTCGTGAATGGTTTTGAGGTAATCGAGATTGTCGAATATACCGCGGCAAAGTCTGTCGGCAACGTCATCAGAGAGGCGACTGCTGGCTATCAACATTGCCATGAGAGCAACGGTAGTTACCGGCTTATCCTGCCCCTGGTAGGTTGCGGCAGGCAGGTTCACGGCGGCGAGATACGGCAGGGCTGCGGTCAGGCTGGCGGTTTCCGGCGGCGTCAGCGAAAGAATTCTTACCGGCACCCGCAGCTGCAGCTCGCTGATCATGCGGGTCGGCGTGCCGGCGATAACTATGGCCGCATCGTAATCGCGGCGTTCCATCGCCTGCAGCGCTTCGTCGTAAGAGATGTAAACCGGCTCAAAATCGCTTTTGCTGATGCCAAAAGCCCCCAGCAGTTCAAGAGAAGTAATCGCGTTGCCGCTGCCGGGGGCGCCAACGATAACCTTATGCCCACGCAGATCATTTATGCTCCTGATGTTTGCATCGGCAAGAACCACCAGTTGAATGACTTCGGGGTAGAGCGACATGAGAACGCGCAGATTCGGGCATGGGTGGCCGAGAAAGCTGCCGGTACCGTTGATCGCGGCGGCCACGACATCACTCTGGGCGATGGCAAGATCGAGTTCGCGACGGCTCATCAGCTGAATGTTTTCGATCGAACCGCCGGTCGAGTGCGACATGACGCTGACCTGATCGACACGCGTCGACCAGACGTTGGCAAAAGCGTTGCCGAGCGGGAAATAAGTGCCGGTAGTAGCGCCGGTGCCCATCGCCAGAAAGGTGACGAGCCGGTCAATCTTATAGGCGTCGCTGCCGGTCTGCTGAGCCCAAAGGGGGGTGCACAGGGTAATGGTTGCGAACAACAATATGAACGATCCAAGTCGTTTGATCATTTTTCTGAAACAACCCCCATTTCTTCAGAGTAGATCGAAGACTGGTTGCGGCCCTTCTTTTTGCATTCGTAGAGCGCGGTATCGGCCTTGCGAATCAGTTCGAGTCCTTCCATGCCATGCTGAGGAAACTCGGCAATGCCAAGGCTTACGGTAACATGCAACGGCTCTTCTGAACCGGTGAAACCGTGGTTTTCGATAGACTGTCGCAGGCGCTCGGCCACGACCATGGCGCCCTGCGCATCGGTTTCGGGCAGAAGAGCGATCATTTCTTCGCCACCATAGCGGGCCGGCAGATCGATATCTTCGCGCAGAGAGTTCTTAAAAAGCACCGAAACCTGCTTGAGCACCTCGTCACCAATCTGGTGACCGTAAGTATCGTTGAATTTTTTAAAGTGGTCGATGTCGAAGAAGATAATCGAGAAAATCTTGTGGTAGCGCCTGGCACGCTTGATTTCTTCGTTCAGCTTGTTCTTGAAATGGCGCACCAGAAAGAGATCGGTCAGCCCGTCGGTAATCGCGAGCTTGAAGAGTTTGGTGTTGTCGAGCACCAGCGCGGCCTGGTTTGCCATGGTCTGCAACAGGTCGGTATCGCGTTTTTCGAAGCCCTGACCATCTTTGCGGTTAACAATGTTGATGACACCAAAAGTTACGTTTTTGACCTTGAGCGGAACGCAGCAGAGTTGCGCAACCCGGTTTCTTTCGCCCTCATACTGTTTAAAATCAGGATGGTTGTCAGGGTCGTTTATCGTCAGCATCTGACCGCTCTGCAGCACCTTGCCGGCGATTCCCTCGCCCGGCCTGATGTTGATGTTTCGCCTGAAATCGTTGACCGGAACCGGCTGCCCGCTATCTTCATCCCAGATGCGCACACGCTTGAGCTCGAGCATTTCCTGGTTATCGTCTATCAGCATGAGTGAACCGCGCTGGGCGTTGGCTGCTTCGATCGCCTTGTCGATGATGACATCGAGCAGACGCTCGAGATCGAGCCCGATTTCGCCCATGCTGCTGCCAATCTCATAGAGCAGTCCGATTTCGAATACCTTGCGATCAAGCGCGATATTGCTGTTCGCGATGGTCTGCGCCCTGACCTGAAGTTCATCGTAGGCAACCTTGAGTTCTTCGATCTTGCCGGCGAGACTGTCGGCCATGAAGTTGAAATTACTGGCAAGCTGCCCGACTTCATCGGTATTGGCAACACTTATGCGCACGTCGTATTTGCCGGCTGCCAGCTCGTTGGCACCGCGTGTTACCTGCAAAATCGGCAGTGCGATGTTCTGCGAAATTATCAGCGCGATCACTACCGCGACAATCATCGTCAGGAAGAGGATCCAGTAGAGATTGTGCTGAAAGGTGTTGACGAGCGAATATACTTCCTGCTGATCCTGGATCAGCAGAACTTTCCAGCCCAGGCCAACTACCGGCAGAAATGACGAGAGCTGCGGCTTTTCGAGCCCGGCACCATCGATAGCGAAAACGCCATATTCGTTGTCAGCAATCTTCGCACCCATAACTTTTGCATCGTTGCTGCGAAAGTTCTCGGGGTAACTGAGCACGACACGATTGCTCTCATCGAGCAGGTAGACGCGCGTGCTGCTTCCGACAACGTTTTCAGCAATGATTGAAGCGAGCTGAATCAGGTTGAGTTCCATGACCAGCAGAGCATAATTCAGGCCGGCGCGGTCGGTCAGCATTGCCACCAGCGCCACCGAATTGCGGCCGTCGCCGCCGGCAGAGCTCAGCAACAGATATCGGCGCTGCTGCAGCAGGCCAGCCGCCTCGCCAAAGTCGATCTCATGCCTGACCGGGTTGGCATTCGAAACGCTGACAATCTGCTCGGTGTCATCAACTATGTAGATTTTCTCGATCGAAAGCTGCCGCAGATCGTGCTCTTTGATCAACTCTTCGAGTTCGCCGGCGTTGCGGTCGAGAGCGGCGTCGCTTCGCCGCAGAAGCTGGATGATGTCGAGTTGATGGGCAACGAAGCGGTTGAGATCGATAGAGGCCTTGCGGGCATGCGCCAGCGAGTTGTTGACGATAACGTTGAGCAGCCCGTCTGAGGCGTTACGCAGCATGACGTAGCTGATATAAATAAGTGGCGTAAGGGTGATCAGCAGAAAGCTGACGATCAGCTTGGTTTTGATGCTGTTCAGGTAGGCATAAAAACGCTGCTGCCAGGGCTGCGATACTGCTGTTGTTTGATCACTCATGTAAATATCTTTGCACTTCCCCTTCAAAATCTCAAGCACTATTTGCCTTTCATGATATCTAGTCTTCTGTCACATAAGAGTTTTAGAATTCAATCTGAGAGTCTCTGCTTTTGCCGGGCTCTCGG
>CAZMWO010000446.1:0-3452 GCA_964569565.1 uncultured bacterium
TTCGCTTTCGTGCGTGCGCGAAAAAAACAGAGGCCGGCTGAATCGTTCGGGCGTCTTGAGTAATGCTGCATCCATGCAGCTGTTGACGCGCTGCGTCAGCTCAGTGATCAGATCATCGGCCGGGTTTATCAATTCGCATTTCTGCCGTGAACTCATACGTGCCCCGCAACTTAAAGCAAGATCTTTGCCGCGAACTTCGTATAATGCCACTATTCTTTGCTGAAGCACCTCGGCGAGCATGATCAGCGCATTTTCATGGCAGCTGCTCTGATCGCCTGCGTTCAGGTGCAGGCGGTAAAATATGCTGATATCAAGACTATCTGTCGCAGAAGCTTTAGCAGTGCTGTTTTCTAAATTTTCATCGGCTGATTCGGGGCGTATGCTGGAATTTAATCCCTTAGCCATGCCTGCAAAAATTGCGGCGCCGAAAAGTGCCGCTAAAGCAGCTATTAACGCTGGCCAGACACCAACATCCCGCCAGCCAAGCTCGCGCACGACGATGAGGAAGCTGATAACTGCAACCGCGCCGCTGAGCTTTATCAGCTGCCGTCGCCAACCGGTATCGATTTTATCTGCTATATTCATACTACCAGTTCGTTTTCGCTTTCGTAATCGTAATCGAAAATAGCTCGCACAAAGCTACAGAGACGCTAAGAGAAGCATGAGGAGAATTGCATCCGCAGATTACATAGATTACACCGAATTGTCGGACAAAAAAAGCCATAGCGAAGAGCAAGGCCTTGAAGCGAGTACCGAAGTAAATGATTCTGAATTTAACTTCTTGCATGCATCGAACGAAGTTTTAAACAGATGCCGGGGCCATCGTAATGACAGCCCCGGCACTGTGTCCTGTGTTTGGGAATCGACAATCGGGTCAGGCGGCCCGATAATTCTCGTATGAACGCATCGATCTTGTTTCAAGTTTGCGGCAGTGGCTGGTCAGTGCTTCGATTGCGGCCGGGTCACCGATGCGGGTCAGTGCTTCGCCGGCGGCAAGACTGACTTCTTCGCGCGGATCATCGAGCGCTTCTATCAAGGCTTCGACAACGGCAGTGCCGCGGCGGTCGCCCAGCTGAATGCACGAAATTCTGCGAATGCGCCAGTCAGGGCTGCTCAAACCTTTGATATAGCGCCAGGTCTGATCGACCGGGGTAACTGTCGCCAGCGGCACGACTTTGCGCCTGGCACGCGGCAGGCTGGATTCCTTCCCGTCGCCGCGCAGACGACTCCAGAGAGCGGAAAAAACCTTTTCGAACATAAACCATCCGGTAAAGTAAACCAGAGTCAATGCGATTATCTTAACTTCAAGTTGCCACATGAATTTTGCCTCCAACATTTTAATCTGGAAAACTCATCGGCAATCTGCGCACAATACCTTAGCCTGAATTTACCAGCCGGTAGTTTCTATCGGCCAGGGGCCGGTTACCGGGGTGGTGATGCCTTTGCATGCATTCAACAACGCCTTTATTGCCGGCGTTCTGAAGCCGAAGGTGGCGGCGCAGGTTTTTATCTGCGGCAGTTTCGCGAGATCATAGGGATTGCGCAGCGCTGCCACTGCAATTTTATCGACATTGCCGGCAAAGTGTCTGACTGCTTCGAGCTGGCCCGCGAAGAGGTGCGCATTGTAGGTCATAAAGACCATCTGGATCTCCTTGCCTGCATTGCCGATTGCTTTCGCGATCTGGTTTATGAGCTCGGCGCCTGCGGTCTTGGGATCGTAGACTATCGTTCGCGCTCTGGGAAACTCTTTTTCAATAAGAGATTTCAGACCATCTTCGCGGTGCTCTTCTTCTACCTGTACCAGTGCCGATATTTGCGGAATGCAGAATACCAGCTTTGCCGAATCGGCGCTGAGCGGCAGCATTGTCGGGTCATAACGCAAAAATCTGATCGAGTCGGCATGCACTTTTTCGATCAGAGGCTGGTGAAGCGTTTTTAACTCGGCCAGCCCGGAACTGTTCTGGCCCTCTGAAAGCTTCTTGCGGGCGGTCTCGATGCGTTGCAGACTTTCTTCGAGCCGCTGCCCGGAACGTGGATCTGCTGCCAGGTTTTTCATGATTGTTTCCGCCGCCAGTCTCTGTTGTTCGAGCTGGTGGCAGATGAGCAGAAGGTCTGCGCCAGCCTGGAAAGACATGGCGGCCGCCTGGGCTATGCCATAGGTTTCGGTTATCGCGCCCATTTCGAGGTCGTCGGTGACCAGAATGCCTTTAAAACCAAGTTTGTCGCGTAATAATCCAGTGAGAACCGCCTGCGAAAGGGTTGCCGGCAGATCGGGAGTCTTCTCATAAGCCGGAAAAAACACATGCGCTGTCATTATCGCAGCGACTTCGTTTCTGATTGCTTCGGCAAACGGCAGCAGTTCGAAGCGCTCGAGCCTTTCGGCCTCGTAAGGAATCACCGGCAGAGTAAGGTGCGAATCGACTCTGGCATGCCCCTTGCCGGGAAAATGCTTGGCGCAGGCCAGCACTCCGGCTTTCTGCAGGCCGCGAATGGCCGCGCAGCCAAAATCTGCAACCCGCTGAGGTGTATCGGCAAATGAACGTGCGCCAATGCCGGGGTTGTCTGGGTGATTGATGTCGAGAACCGGCGCAAGGTTCCAGTTCAGGCCGAGACTCAGCATTTCGCGGCCGATCGCTTCGTGGCACCGCTCGGTAAGTTCGAGGCTGTCGGTTGCCGACATGGCCATGGCCGACGGAAACAGGCTGCCGCGGCTCAAAATTCGCAAAACCAGCCCGCCTTCCTGATCGATCGAAGTAAAAACCTGCTGCCCGGCCGCCTCGCAGATGCGCGCCAGATGCGCCGGCAGTCGTGCCGGGTCGGTCAGGTTGCGCGCAAAAACGATCACGCCGCCGATTCCCCATTCCTCGACAAAACGCAAAAAATCATCGCCCGGTTCTTCGCCCTGATAGCCTACAATAAACAGTTGTCCGACCTTTTTCTTATCCATGGTTTTTCCTGTATCGCCAAAAAATCGCCTTTGTTGTTTTAACAACCGGCAGGATAGGTTATAATTCACTTGCGAAATTTTCAAGGAGAACTCAAATGTATTGTTTCAGATGCGGAAACAAATTGCCGCCAAGGGTCGTCAGCTGCCCCGACTGCGACACTCCGCAGAAGCGCCGCCAGCGCTATCGTCGCCGCATGATCCTCGGACTTTTCATTTTTCTGGCCGGTGCCGTGGCCGGCAGCCTGTTTGATACATTCTTTTTCAAGGGCAGGGCCTGGGAACACTCTTTTTTAGGAGCGCTCAATTCGCAGGAAACAGCCAGCACAACTGTAGCGCCAGCGCCGTATGGTGCTTATCGTGGCCCGACGCCGATGAACCCGGTAGATATGGTGGGTATGGAACCACCGGTTACGCCTGTTACGACAGTTCAATCAACGCCATCGTCTCTCGACAGCGTTGCTACTCCAGCTGCAGATGTCGAGCCGTATCAGGAAGCGCCTGCGGC
>CAZMWO010000447.1:0-3451 GCA_964569565.1 uncultured bacterium
GACGCGCTTGAGATCGGCAGTGAGGTTATGAACGACTAGTCCTTCGATTCCTTCATCGGCAACGACAAGGTTCGATCCGCCGCCGAGCAAAAACCAGGGCATGCCTTCGCGGCGCGCCAGAGCGATGGCTGCCAGCAGTGCATCGGTCGAAGCGGCCTCGTAAAAATACTCGGCCGGCCCGCCCAGCTTGAAGGTTACCAGGTTTTTAAGCGGAACATTGCGTTTGAGATTGTCGATAGAGAGGTTCATGATACTTCCTTTGCGCGTGCTCGATAAATTAATTATCGGATAATCAGCGGCGCTGTTCCAGTGGGTACCTGAAAGCCGGTCAGAAAAAAAATTGCTTCGGATTCTGATTGCAGAACCCGAAGCAATCTCTTATTATCAGCGGTTATTTGATATCCTGAATGACCGAAACCTGCATTTTGTCGCCCTGTTTGATTTTGGCGGGCACGTCGTGACCATGCACGAGCTGACCGAATACAGTGTACTGGTTGTCAAGGTGTGGGATTACGTCAAGGCAGATGTAAAACTGACTGCCGGCCGAGTTGGGATCCTGGGCGCGTGCCATTGCCAGTGTGCCTTTGAGGTGTTTGCGTGAGTTGAATTCTGCCGGAAGATTGTAGCCAGGGCCGCCGGTGCCGGTGCCCTGCGGGCAGCCGCCCTGAATGACGAAACCCGGCACGACACGATGGAAGGTCAGGTTGTTGTAAAAGCCTTTTTTGGTGAGAGTCAGCATGCCTTCGACGTGCTTTGGCGCTACATCGGGGAACAGTTCGAGGAGCATGTCGCCTTTATCGGTCGAAATCTTGATAACCGGATTGGTTGCTTTTTCGAGAGTTACGCCAGCCGGAAGTTGAGAGGCTGCCGGTGCTTCAACCGGTGCCGATGCGGGTGTCTGTGCCATAGCCATGGGAGCTGCTGCCAGAAGTGCAACGAGAAGAATCTGCCACATATTATGTCTCCTGTTTGAATTGTGAGCATATTTTACACCAGTCGCCGGCTAATTTCAATGCCCGGCCAGAGGTTGGCAATTACCCGTGCGAAGCAGGCCTGGATACTGCGACTGAGCGCAGGACATTCATTGGCGTTTCTGTCGTTTTGCACGCTGGCAGGCTGCATGATCATTTTTCGATTAAAATATCGATTACGATTACGATTACGAGAAACGAGAACGAGAATGGTAGAGAAAAGCGGCAAAGTATTGACACTTCTCTGAGTTATCATTAAAACCTTATATATGAAACGCAATGTACTGATAACCTGGGTATTGATATTGGCAATGCTGGTGCAGGGCTTTGTACCTGTGCTGGCCAGCGATGCTTCGCCGGTTGCCGGGCTGTATTCGGCATACCAGCGGGCACATGCCGACTATGTCAAGGCTGTCGGGTCGCAGGCCTCGCTCGATGAAATCAGCCGGAAGCTCGAGGTTTTTCTCGATGCCCAGCAGGCATACCGATCTGCAACCGGGCAGAGCACTTCGCCATCGCCGGTTGAATTTTCGCAAACAGAGAATCAGGCCGGCAGCATAGATGCCGCCGCCGGGCAGACAGAAGCAGAACTTGCGCAGTCGGCGGCCTCAGCCCCTGAACAGGCTGAAGAGGCGCTGATTGCCGAACAGGCCAAAGAAGAGTGGAGCCTGTGGCGCCAGTTCAAGTCAAAAATAGTTTCTTTTGGCATGAAAATGCTCGGCATGTCGGGCGACCCCAACGAAATGCCGATGTGGGAACGCATCGCCTGGACAATCGGAAAATCACTGTTGCCGAGCATGGGCGTGGTTATTGCTACGGCGTTGCTGGCACCGCTTTCGCCGGTCGCCATGGTTGTCGGTGGTGTTGTAACAGGTGCTGCATTGGCAGGCGTCATGACCTACGCTTTCGAAAAGCGTATGAACGCCCGTTATCGCACGGTGAAAAAGGAAGATGCAAAAATCTGGCGCGATGTCACGGTTCAGGCCACGGTCGAAGCGGTGATGGCGCCTTTTAATCTCGCAACTGGTGGCTTGTTCGGCATGGTCGGGCCTACCGTCGGGCACGCAATCGGCAAGGTCGCGCTGACGCAGGCTGGCATCACCTTCGTCGGGCGTGCTCTTTCGAGCCAGGTTGGTGGTGCAGTCAAAAATGCCTGGGCAAAATATTATTTCAAATATCCCGAAAAGATCGAGGCTAACGAGGCCCGTATCGACGAGATTCTCAACGAGCACCTCAGCAGCGAAAAACCTTTCTCTGAAGAGACGGTAAAAGAACTCGACCGTTTGCGCTCTGAGCTCGACATGATGAAGAGCGAGACCTACAGCAAGGAAGACGCAATCAAAGACTTCAAGCGCGCCGGCGTTTCTGCCCTGATTTCGGGCTTTGCCGGTTCGGTGATCTCTGACCGCACCTATAACAGCACCCTCGGGCGCTGGGCCGATAAGGCTTCGGTAAAGCTTTTTGGCAGTGTCGCCAAGGGCAAGAGCATTGCCAGCCTGTTCTCTACCATGCCGGTAAACTTTGCCAGCGGCATGACCGGCGCCGCCCTCGAGAAGTCGTTCATCAACGACGACATAAAAGATCTGCGCGGCGAGCAGACTGCTTATGCCGCCGGAACCCCGCCTTGGGAATACTACGAACGTGCGGTTGCTGATAAAGAGCGCGCCCGCGAGTCGATTAATACGACCAGAGCCGGTTTTGACTCGATGCTCAATAATTTTGCCGTTCACGCGGCCCGGCTGAGCGTCGATGCGATAAAATACAATGTTTACGATGGCCCGAAGGCACGAAAGGCTGCAGTTGAGCAGATCTACCGCCAGAAAGACCCGGAATGGAAAAAGGCCACCCAGTTACAGGAAAAATACGAGTCGATCAAAAACAGTGCGCCAAATCCGATGCGCTACCGCAATCCGGCCACTTATGCCAAAGCTGTCATTAGCTATCGCAAGCAGCTCGATGCGGCCCGCAACGACTGGCTCAAACAGGCAGAAGTAGCCCATAATGCTGAATCTCAGACTCAAAACATCGCTCTGAAAAACGAAATCAAGGTAAATTACGAACGCGATGTCAAGCTCAATCAGATGCTCGAACTCGGTCGTCTTAGTGGCGGTCAGGCCCATCTCGAAGCCATGAAAAAGGTTCTCAAGGCTCAGAATCCTGAACTTGCAGAAGCCAGTGATGATCGCCTGAGTGAACTGGCAGCCCTGGCAATCAAGAAGACCTATGATGACAAATACGAAAGCAGCAGCAAAAGAGCGGCTAATATCGAAGAGATTCTCGAGAAGCGCCGTCAGTATAAAGATGGCAAGCTCGAGCTGACCCCCGAAGAGGCGAAACTGCTGGGTGGGCATGCCTCGGTCATCAGCCCCTCACAGTATAAGGCCGCTCTCGTTGAAAAATACGTTTATGAGCTCAAATCGCAGAACGCCAGATGGTCTGATGTCGAACGTCGCATGCCTGCCATACTTGCCCGGGCTGAA
>CAZMWO010000448.1:0-2348 GCA_964569565.1 uncultured bacterium
TAATCGTAATCGAAAAATCAACAGCGCAAATCGATTACGAGCACGATTACGATTAAGATTACGCGCACGACTACAAAATTCAGCTTCTTATCTTAGTAGCATTCTAAAGTGTCCCAGGAATACGGAATAATTTTGTTGACCATTTCGGGGGCGAGCGGCAGTATTGTAGGAAGGCGCGAAACTTGTAGATTTTATAATAGAAGGTGGATGTCATGAGCTGGTTTGATGATATTAAAGAAAAAATACAGGAAATGCTTTTTTCAAATCAGAAACGGGCAAAAACCCACATTCCAAAGGTCGATCCCAGGCGTCAGGCAATAGTTGAGTTGATCAGACAACTTCGTCAAGCTGAAGATCCAGAGGCGCAGAAAAAAATTCTTGATGATTTGTCTGATTTAGACAAGCACCCGAAGGAGATCATCTGGCAAATCGTTCATGGGAGCACTATAGATTCTTCACATTATGCCACGCGCGACAAGTGGTATATTCATGAAATTGTCTGGCGACTCAATGACCTTGGTAGCGGGCGCTACTTTGCTTCTCAACATTGCAATTACCTGCCAAATGCTCATGAGATCGTCAGTACATTCAGTGAACAGGCTATCTGCGGTCTGATAGAAGGGCTCTCTCATGGTGGCCTCTCTAAATATAGCGATTCCAGAGATGGTTTCTATAATTTTGGCCCGTTATTAATTTGTCTTGGGCCCAGAATTATTCCGATTCTTGAATATCACCTGCACTCCAACAAGATCGGCCTGAGCGAAGAAGCGGCAAACGTAATTGCCGCCATCAAAACTCTCTGGAATGACAACGGGGAAAAAGCCGCAAAATGCTTTATGGATAATGAGGTTTATAAAAGTCGTGGTTCCCTGCAGATTATAGATTCTTTTAACGCCGAAGCGATGCACTATCTGATCAAGAACATTCGCGCACTGAAGGAAACATACGAACGCAGGGGTATAGAACTGGAAAACCCTCTTTGTGCCAGACTCATCGAAGCGAAAGAAAAGTCCCTGCCCTTTTTGCGGGAAGCGGCTGCCTCAGAAGTTCCTGAGATTGCAGAAGAAGCTATCGCGCTCATAAGAGAAATAGAAAAAAAACTCTCCCCAGGATGATTGTTCGCCCACAATAATTGAGTAAAGTGTCCCGAATGCCACTAAGATAACGACAGGTCTAAACTCAGATGTTTTACTCGTGCTCAGCGAAGCGGTGCTCGTAATCAACGAAGTGGTAATCGTAATCGAAAAATCAACAGCGCAAATCGATTACGAGCACGATTACGATTACGCGCACGATTCACAAAATTCAGCTTCTTATCTTAGTGGCATTCTAAAGTGTCCCCGGAATTAAGGGGCTGTGTTTTTGCTGTTTTAGGGGTATAATTGAGCCACAAACATTCTCCGCAAAGTAAGGGAAGACGATGAAAAGCAAGCTGAATCTTGATTTTGCCACAGTAGAAAAAGCCCGTCAGGCAGCCCGCGCCATTGCAGAAGATACTCAGAAGTTCATTCTGCAACACACCAGCGTCACCATCGAACGCACCTGCGCCCGACTTCTTGGCATTGACGGTGTCGATACCTATGAAGTACCGCTGCCCAACCTGATAGTAGACAGCATTAAAAATGCCGGCGGACTCGGACTTGGGCTGTCGGTCTATCTCGGCAACGCCATGATTCAGACTGGCAAAACACCGCAGCAGATAGCTGAAGCGGTTGCTGCCGGCGAACTCGATATCACCAAACTCAAGATGGCCGATATGTTCGAAATCAGGGCAAAAGTAGATACGGTTGCACGCCAGACCATTGCGCGCATCAAGACCAATCGCGAAAAACGCGAAGAATATCTCGGCCGTTTCGGCGACAAACAGGGCCCATACATCTACGTCATCGTCGCTACCGGCAATATTTATGAAGACATCACCCAGGCAAAAGCTGCCGCAGCACAGGGCGCCGATGTCATCGCCGTCATCAGAACAACCGGTCAGAGCCTGCTTGACTTTGTACCATACGGTGCCACCACCGAAGGTTTCGGTGGCACCTACGCCACCCAGGAAAACTTCCGGCTGATGCGGGCCGCCCTCGACGAGTCCTCAGAGCAGCTGGGTCGCTATATTCGCCTGTGCAACTACTGTTCGGGCCTGTGCATGCCAGAAATAGCCGCCATGGGCGCGCTAGAGCGCCTCGACATGATGCTCAACGATGCGCTTTACGGCATACTTTTCCGCGACATCAACATGCAGCGCACCATGATCGACCAGTATTTTTCGCGCATGATCAACGGCTTTGCCGGAGTCATCATCAACACCGGCGAAGACAACTACCTGACCACGGCCGACGCGGTCGAGGCTG
>CAZMWO010000448.1:2358-3444 GCA_964569565.1 uncultured bacterium
GTCGAAGAAGCACACACCGTATTGGCTTCACAGCTGATCAACGAACAATTCGCGCTGATGTCGGGGGTTCCCGAAGAACAGCAGGGCCTCGGCCATGCTTTTGAAATCACGCCTGATCTCAGAAACGGCTTTCTCTACGAACTCGCGCAGGCGCAGATGGCACGCGAAATCTTTCCAAAAGCGCCGCTCAAATACATGCCGCCGACCAAATTCAAGACCGGCAACATTTTCAAAGGGCATGTACAGGACACTCTCTTCAACATGGTCACCATCATGACCAATCAAAAGGTGCATCTGCTCGGCATGCTGACCGAAGCGATACACACACCGCTGATGTCAGACCGTGCTCTGTCGATCGAGAATGCCAGTTACATTTACCGCACCATGGCCGATCTAGGCGATGAAATCGAATTCAAATCCGACGGTATCATGGCGAAACGGGCTGATCAGGTGCTGCGCGAAGCTGCCACCATGCTCGAAGGCATCCGAAAGGACGGCCTGTTCAAAACCCTCGAACTGGGCCGGTTCGCCGGCGTTAAACGCCCGCAGAACGGCGGCAAGGGTCTCGACGGCGTCGCCACCAAACAGGAAGGCTATTTCAACCCGTTCATTGAACTGATGCAGCAGGGAGGTAAAGCATGAGCAGCGGATTATATTCGATGAAAGCCAGAGATTTCTGTCAAACTCTCGATCTCACCAAAGTAAAACCCTATGGCGACACAATGAACGATGGCAAGGTTCAGCTCAGCTTCACCCTGCCGCTGGCCGATAACGAAAAGGCTATCGAAGCCGCGCGCCAGCTCGGCGTAAAAATGGGCCTGACCGACGTGCTGGTTGCCCATCATGAAGCCCTCGACAAGGAATTCAGCTTTTTCGTCGTCTACGGCAACCTGTCACATACCGTTGACGTGACGACGATCAAGGTCAGCACCATCGACAGCGATGTGCTCGACATGCACGGCGTCGATGAATACATCAAACAAAACATCGGCCGCAAACTTGTCGTTGTCGGCGCCAGCACCGGCACCGACGCCCACACGGTCGGCATCGATGCAATCATGAACATGAAAGGCTACGCCGGCCACT
>CAZMWO010000449.1:0-3442 GCA_964569565.1 uncultured bacterium
AAAACGGTATGGAAATGGATTTATGCAAACCCCAAAGGATTCATACCGGAACAGAACATGCTGCCGACCGGTCGCATTTTCCCGCGCTGCGTAATCTATCAGCCCTACGACTGGAGTGTTGTCGCCGCCCGGATGAGCGAAGAATACCAGAAGGCAAGGCCTTCTGAACCGCTGCTGCAGGAGCTTATTGCCAAATCCAGGGTCAATGAAACTGCCGGCAATTACGCTAAGGTTGCACGCATTTATGAGACCATCAACAAAGACATTCGAGATCTGGGTATCGGGGCGGCGCAGATGGGTTCGCACATACCCGTTTCTGCCGATGTAACGCTCACCAAAAAATACGGCAATGCTCAGTCCAACCTGGCACTGATGCACTTTGCCCTCGAAAAAATCGGCATCAAATCATACCCGGGTTTTGTCTCTAACCGCAGAGAAACACTGATAACCAGAGATCACCCGAATCTCGGCCTCGCAAATTTCTCGGTTCTGAAAGTAGTCATTGACGGAAAAACTTTTTATACTGACGGTGGCTCGGTCTATCTGCCATTTTCGACCTATTCGACAGGGTTTCAGGGTGCTGTAGCAGCATTTCTCGACCGCGACAAAAACACCTTTACCTTTGCAGAAATGCCGCGACAAACCCTTGACTGGAACAGGTTCGACCGTTCGGTATTTGTAAAAATTCTGCTCGATGGTTCGATGGAAGTCAGAGAATCGTTGCTCTTTCGCGGCCCTTATGAAGCAGGAATACGCGAGCTTAAATCGATCAAGGAAAAAGAAAAACGGATTTACGCCGAGCGCCGTGTAAAGAAGGTGCATCCACGGGCCCTGCTGACCGGCTTCGGACTTTCAGACCTTAACGATCTCAACGGTCCGGCGGTCATGACTCTTAACTACACAATCCCTGAGGCGGCCCAGCTGGCGTCAGACAAGATCATGACCTTCACCAACTTCTGGGTTAACTATCAATCAAGCTCGGCGAGCCTTGCCAGCCGGACTTTTCCGATGCAATACTGGGCCAGCGAAGAAAACCAGCAGATCATTGTCTTCGAACTGCCTGAAAATTTCAGCTGGGTGAACTGGGGACGCCAGTATCAACACACTTCGCCTGATATATTCTTCTTCTCGAGTTTACATCAGAACGACAACAAGCTGATATATGCCGACCGCTTCACGATTCACACCGATGAATTCATTACTGATGCTGACTATCAGAATTACCGCCAGTGCATTCTGACGATGAGCGAGCTTGCCAACCAATGGATAATACTGGAAAAAGCTGAACCGCAGAAAGAGACTGCCGTGCCCGGCACAGCAAGCGACAGCATACCCGTGCCGGAGACTTTGCCAGACTCAGCACCGGAAACGGCTCCAGCATCTGACTCAGCACCTGCGTCAGGCTCGGCGCCGGTTATCGACCTTGAAAGCGCCACACAGGGCTGATTATTCTGCTCTGATAAAGAATCTGACGGCGCCGAAAGGCGCCGTTTTTTTATGCTCAGCTAAGCGAACTCATCTGCCGATGTATTTTCTGAATTATGATAAAGAGAATACTACAGGCAACAATTCTGCTCATCCTGCTATTGCCGGCATCGCTGTCGGCGACGATGGACTTTATCTTTGAAGAAAGTCTGTCGCAGTCGCTTGCCCGCATGGAATCTCTGTATTCATCGGGCAAATGGGACGAGGCAATGCATGTCGGGCGCGGCATCATCAAAGATGCGCCCAAAGAACACACCGCTGCCCGCAGGGCGCAGGATCTGATCATTCTGTCGATAGACGGCAGAAATAAGGAAATGCTTGCCGGAGAACAGCGCGAGAAGCAGAAAAAGAAGATCGACACCGCCCAGCAGATGATAAGCGAAGGCAGCAAACTTCTTGCTGACAAAGACTATTCGGGAGCCGCCGCGAAACTGGGAAGGGCAGCCCAGCTCAATGGTGGCGATGCCCAGGCGCATTTTCTTTTCGGTTATGCCAGCCTCAAAAGCGGCAAAAAGCGTGAAGCCTACGGTGCCCTGCAAAAGTGCCTGGCGCTCAACCCGTCGCACGAGCGGGCTCTGTTTCATATCGCCGGGCTGAGCTACGAACTGAATCAGGGTGAAGAAGCTGAAGGATATTCGGCAAAGCTTATCGATACCATCGAAAAAAAGCTTGCAGAGCTCAAAGAAGTTTTCATTGCACAGCGCAGCGAAGGCCTTAACGATAAAGCCATGGCTACCGCCAGACGCACGGCAGCATTGCGCAACAATCTGGCGCAGGCTTATCACATGCATGGAGTCTTGACTCATAAACGCAAGGATTATAAAAGCGCCGCCAGATCATTTGAGAATGCAACAAAGCTTAACCCTGCTCTGGCCGAGAACTGGTTTTATCTCGGCAGCAGTTTTCTGCACCTGAAAGTCTTTCATCAGGCCACCCTGGCACTTGAGCAGGCGGTTTTGATGAAAGAAACCAGATTGCGCGATCTGGCCACCAATGCGGGCAAACTTCTCGATGCCGGAAAAAGTGACGAAGCGGTTGCGGCAGAACTTGAGACACGCAAACTCAAGGAAGATATCGCCAGAATGCTTTATATACTGGCGCTCGCCAACGGCAAAAAGAAAGAAACCAACGAAGCGATCAGCAATATCGATCGGGCACTTGAACTGAAGCCTGATTTCCTCGAGGGGCGCTATACCAGGGCTATTCTGCTCGCAGAAAAGAATCATCTCGAAGAAGCGCTTGAACAGATGCGGCGTGTTCTCAAGGACAGTCCGCCAAAAAGCGCGCAGGCAAAAAAAGCCATCAGCACAATTACGCTGTTCATGGATCTGATAGCACGACGCGATAATCCACAGGAATTCGAAGCCGCCCGGGCACCTGCCAGTTCGGTAGAAGTCGAGCAGTATGTCAAGGATATGCCGGGTCTTGGCGGCAAAGAAGCCGAAGTCAACCTCGAGCAGGTATTCGAGCGCATGCGCGAAGTCAAACGACTGGTCAATGTTCGCAACTACGCCGAAGCAGTGCGCCGCCTGCTGTATCTGCGCACACAACATCCTGATATCGCCGACATACATGCCATTCTCGGGCACTGTTACATGGAAATGGGGCGTATCAACGATGCTGAGCCCTGCTTTGAGCAGGCAACAATACTAAACCCTAGACATGCCGAGGCACTCAATAATCTGGCATACGTACTGGCCAGCAAAGTAGAAAAGCTCGACAAGGCGCTTGAATACTCCAACCGGGCGCTGGCAGAAGACAACATGCGGGCTGAATTTCATCACACCAGAGGTTGGGTGCTTTTCAAAACCGGCGAAGTAGCACAGTCGATAACGGCATTCAGCAAAGCTCTCGAGCTCAAGCCAGAATACACTCTGGCTCGCTACAACCATGGCCTTGCCAGCTACATAGCGCAAAATTTCAGTGCAGCTCTTGACTCGTTCAACAGTGTTCTTGC
>CAZMWO010000450.1:0-3423 GCA_964569565.1 uncultured bacterium
CTGGGGTTTTTTTGAAATCAGATAGGGACTCGGCACAAGGAAGCAACAGAAGATACACCGGAAAGGCGCTTTCGACCCGCTGCAGCAGGTGTCTGCAAAAATCTTGGGCGGGGTATTGACAGCGGGTTTTTATAGTACTACACTGGTGCACAGCAAGTTGTATCGGAGGGGTTGTAGTGAAAAAAGCGAAAATTTTGTCAATAGTCGTGATAATGCTCTCAGTCATAGCTCTGGGCGTTTTTATGGGCAAGCAGATGTTCAAACTGATGGAAGCTGGAACCGGGGCACCGGGTCAGTCGGCTTCGGCCGCGAACGACAGCGCGTCTTCCACAGTCAAGATTCTCTACAGTGCCGATAAACCGGGCACCGCAATTGCTGAAACCCCGAAGGTGACACCTGCGTCAGTAGTTGCCAGTGCAGCTGCGAAACCCCAGGAAACAGCGGCAGTTCAGCCAGCTGAAAAAAAAGAGGCCGGATCCTATGATCCAAACGGCCCGAAATGGTTCGCATATGCTTCAGGAAACGGCACCAACGTAAGGTCAGGGCCTTCACTCGAAGACAAAGCCCTCTTCAAAGTTGGCAAAGGCACGAAGGGCACTGTGTTGAACAAAAAAGATGGCTGGACACAGATAAAATGGGATTTTAACCGGAAAGAGGGCTGGGTGCGTGATGATCTGCTGCTTCAGGGTCCCGCCACCGTAGTTCAGGCTGTAGTAGCCAATACCAGTGACATCGCGCAACTGGATGCCAGCAAAATAAATACAGAATCGGCCAAAGCAATTCTGGAAGAAAGCAAAGTCGCTGTTGCCATAGCCAAGCCTGCGCCGGTCTCTGAAACGGTAAAAACTTTCGTAGATGGCGCGAACCTGCCTGAGCATGCAAGAATCGAAGTGCAAACCTTTGCCAACATCAGAAGCGGCCCCAGCACCAAACACGATATGGTCGCCAAGCTTCCCAAAGGTATGGTGGTTAAAATCAAGGCAGTCGAAAAGATCGGCAAGTGGCAGTGGTTTGAGATACTCTTTCAGGAAGGCAAAAAGTCCGGCTGGACCCGCGAAGACAATCTGAAGTTTTAACCCTTATTTGAAAACGTCGGTGGCAAAGGGCTCACGCTGAGCGAAATCTCGATTGATCGTTTCAGCAGTTTCCTTTGTCAGTGAGACAGAGAGTTTGCCGCTTTTGAACCTGAATTTGTCAAGAGCAAGAGAGGCGCTGCCGGACTGCTCGAAGAAAAATTTGCCGGAAAAATCACGACGGCCGGTCCAGTTGCAGTGAATTTCACGCACTTTGCCGCGGCGGACGTTGACATCACGCAGACTCAGGCGGGCGCCTGCGGCATTGAACTCGTTCAACACACTGCCGGTTTTTTCTACCTGCCGCATGTAGGCCCAGAGAGCAACCAGTTGCCTGATCTGCTGCTGACGCTCACCCTCGATCCCGTTGAACTGCGCGTAGACCTCTGAATCGATACTGTAGGTATCAGGCGTGCAGTTAAGCACCATATTCACGCGAAAAGTGTATTTCTGGCCGCGCTTTTCAGGGTGCAATGCCGAGACATGAACTATAACCTGGGTTTTTTCAGGAGAAATATCCTTGAACCAGGCGAGACCACAGCCAAGACTGCTGAAACCCTTTTTGACCGTGCCGCGATACTGCGCATTAATTCTGAAAAACTGCCATTCTTCGTTTGCCGGGGCGATTTTTTCAGCTGCCGCTAAAGCGCCCTGCCCTGCGAACAATTGCCAAAGAACCAGCAAAGCAATAAATGACGCAACAAGTCTTCCCGCAAAAAATCTCATTAAATCCTCCTCAGCTGTCACCAGCATTAAAAACAGACGGTCGCTGTTTTCTCAATACCCGCGAACCGCAAAAGCCACAGAAGCGAGAACGCTCGATAGAAAAGGCTCCGCAACCGGAACAGATCATCAAACCTGGGTCATGCAGCGAGTCAACCCTGAGGACCGCTATCCAGGCTTCATGTATGCCGAAAAGAAACAGCACCACCAGGCTTACGATAACGCCACTGGCAGCCTGAATATCAAAATGAAATACCAGAAAATCAAAAAAGCCATGCGCCAGAGCCGCGATGATAATACCGCCGAGAATGCGCAAAGACACAATAGAGTCGGCTCTGGCAAGACGCGAAAAAGCAATCGCGGCAAAACTTGAGCTGATACAGGCAAAGAACAGATGCGCGCTCGAGCTCACAATGATTCGCGGCAACACTATTTCGGCGCCGAAAATCAGGTAATACTGAATATTCTCAAGCAGAGAAAAGGCCAGGGCACAGCCGGAAAAGCTCATAAACAACAGACCCGGCCGCCTGAGATAAGAAGTTTGACTGGCGGCAATCAGCCCCCCGACCGACTTAAGACTTTCTTCGACAAAACCGATAACGCCGATGCTGGTCAGAAGAGTTGTCCACCAGGTACCCGGACCTGATATGAAGGTGCGCAGATCAGTTCCGAGATACATTTCTATCGGCACATAGGCCAGCCTGGTAACCAGAATGGCAACGCCGCCAAAAAGCAGGCCGGTAATAAACGAGGTGCGCAGTTCAACATCGACCCAGTTGCGCCGAAAAACCACATAAAACAGGCCTATCGGCAACAGCAACAGGAGCGGAAACAATATTTCATCGGTAGAATTCAATCAGTTTCCCTGCTGCTCGCTTTTAAAACGGGCAAAATATAGATTACGGGTACTGCCAACCGTAGCATGAAAAACCAGACCAGACGCATCGGCAGCCCAGACCGGGCGCAGGCATTCGGTTTCACCAAGAGGCTTGATAACGGTTTCTTCGCCAGTTTCCAGGCGCCTTACGACAATGACGTTTTTACTGCCATCATCGCTCTCCGACCGCACATACACAAGCGTGCCGCCATCCGGAGAAATATCAGGCAGCCAGTTGCGCCGGCCGTTCTGCACAACCGGTTCGGCCTCACCAAGCGGATCAAGCCGAACCCTCATGATATCCGACTTTTTCATGTAGGTGTGTATTCTGGTAAAATAAAGGGTCGAACCATCGGCTGACCAGCGCGGTTCGCGATCGTCAGCAGTGCTGGAAGTCAGCTGCACAAGGTTATCGCCCTCGATGCCGATCAACCAGATATTATTGGGCTTTCCCTTTTGAGCTGAGGTGAATGCGATCAGCCGGCCATCAGGAGAAACGGCCGACATCATGTTTTTGCTTTCGCCCGAGGTCAGAGCCTTCGCTTTTCCGGCTTTACGGTCGTAAACGAACAGATGCTCAGGAGCAATACTGTCACTCGAGAACACAATGCGGCTGCCGTCTGGCGTAAATTCAGGAGTCCAGACATTGCCTGTCCAGTCAAATGCCCGCACAGCCTTCTCGCTCGCGGCCGGTTTCTTGATGAAACACTGGTAGGTATTTTTACCGTTAACTTTGAGGCGATTTGAGGA
>CAZMWO010000451.1:0-3418 GCA_964569565.1 uncultured bacterium
AAAGTCTGGGGCGCAGCAAATTCTTTGTTGCCGCTCAAAAGCAATCTGCGCCACGGCACACCTGACCAGAAGCTTTTCACGCTGATCACTCTTGGTGAGCGTTTCCTGCAGTCGCTTGCCGGCGTCAGCTTTGCTGAGCGCAAGCGCCTGCTCAAAGCAACAGCCCGCTACCTGTCTGAAGTCTCGGAAAACTGTTCATTCATTCAGATGGAAGGCGAGACCTTCAACCCGCAGTATCACGAACGCGCACCCGGCTCGATGCCTTCCGGCAAAAGCATTCGCGAAATGCATGGCTTTCTCGTTACGTCACGCAGCTCCAATCAGGTGGTTAAAACCGCTCTGGTTCTTACTTGACCTGCAACCAGCAAGGAGAAACAAAAATGGGACTCTTGGCCAAAACCCTCACCCGCGGCTTTCGCGCCTGCTTCTTTCGTAATCAGCCGGTTCACCAGTTCTACGGCCATCTCCAGGCGGTCATCAACGAAATATCTCCTGATGGCGAGCTCAAAAACCTGTTCGCCAAACCAGTTTTTCCAGGCAACAATAGCACAAGCGCTCAGGAAGTCGAATGGGAAACTGAACTGAGTGGCTCCGCGGTTAAATTTAACGACCTGCCAGAAGCGCAGCGCGCCGAAACAGTCGCTCTGCTGACTGCTTACATACAGAAAATTAAAACCTACGCCGAAGCCAAACAGGATAAAACCGGCAAGGAAAAAGACTACTCAGACTATCTCAAGGCAGTAGCTGTATCGCCTGACGCCAGCCAGATCTTCGTCATCTCCGGCAAGCCGGTGCTCGTTCACTGGGGTTATTTCAGCGAAGACGGCCGTTTTGCCGGGCAGGTAAAATATGCCGGCTGGGATGAATTTCTGGCTGAGATCCAGCGCAAAGCTCCGCCACAAGCCGAAGAACCCGCGCCCTCAGCGCCGGCGTCAGCGGCTACGGCAGCTGCCGCCGCTGCGTTATTCAGCAGCGACAAACCAGCCCAGGAGCAAGCGCCGAAGAAAGTCGTAGAAGAAGCCAAACAGGCCGCTGCTCCGACCAAACCGGAAAAGAAGGCAGATGCTGCCCCGCCAGAAGAGAAAAAAGAAGAAAAGCCGGCGGCGCCTCTCGAAGAAGACGAACTTAACAAGAGCAAGCCCATGATGGCATGCGGCCTTGGCGCATACGAATGGGTTAAATGGCTCGCTATTATTCTTGCCATAATCATTCTGTTACTGCTGTTTCTGCCGAAACGTCAGTCGGGCTTTCCGCCCCCGGGTATGATGGGCGGCGCCGGCACCATGATGGGTGGTGGAGGCGGCGGTGGTTCAGGTGGTGGCGGGTCAGGCGGAGGCGGTGGCGCTCCAGGTGGCGGAGGCGGCGGCCAGCAGGGCGGAGCCTGCCCGCATTGTGGTCATCAGATGTCGCAGACAGCTCCGGCCGGCAGCAATCAGCCGGCACCGGCAGTGCAACCTTCAGCTCAGCCGGCCGACACCAGACCGGCGCAGTCACAACCGGCACCACAGCCTGCGCCACAACCAGCACCACAACCAGCTCCTCAAGCAGCTCCTCAAACAGCTCCGGCAACTACGCAGCCAGGAGTAAGCGCACCGGCAGGATCAAGCAACCAGTAAGACCGATAATTCGACAGGAGTCCAGAGATGCAGCAGAACCCGCTTCGACCCGAAGAACAGAAAGTTATCAACATGTCAGAGCAGCTGGCACGGCTGCTGGCAAGCAGCGCCGACTGGGCCGGCAGCTACCTGAAAGACGCACAGATCCGCAAATTCATGCAGAAAGTCATTCAGGAAAAGCAGATAACCGTCAAACGCATCGGCGAATCAGCCAGACGCCCGCTCGCTCTCGGCGTTTTCGGAGCCAGCCAGTGTGGCAAATCATATCTGGTTTCTGAACTGGTGCGCGGCACGAAGCCGACTCCAATGGTTCTGCTCAACCAGGCGCGCCAGGTGCCGCAAAGCCGCGACTATCTCGAAGAGATCAACCCGGCTGGCGGCCGCGAAAGCACGGCAATCGTCACGCGTTTTACCACCCGTCCCTACCGCCAGGTTAACGGCTGCTCAGCTTATATCAGGCTTTTGAGCATAACCGATCTCGTTAAAATATTTCTCAACGGCTTTCTCTTTGAGTGCCAGTCAGACTTCATGCCATCGGCCGATGAGCTTCAGAAAGTTCGCTACTCTTTCCGCAGCTTTGCCGGCAAAGCTTCAGCCAGCAGTCTGCTCAGTGAAGCCGACGTCTGGGATCTGCAGGATTACGCGCGCCGCCACTTCCACAATCAGTTTCTGCGCATGCTCGAAGATATCAACTACTGGGGTATAATGCAGGAAGAAATTCGCGCACTGCCGGCCGACCAGCAGATCACCTATCTTGAATGGCTCTGGGGGCGGTTTCCAAAAATCACTGAGCTTTTCCGGCATCTGGTCAAAGAACTCGGCGCCATGGGCGGCGAAGTCGTCGGCATTTACGATGACGCACTGCTGCCGCGCGAGAACAGCATTATCGACGTGCAGCGGCTTTCGCAGCTGCTCAAGGTCGGCAATCGCAAATGCACTGTTGTTCTCGGGAACGGCAGCGAGGTGGCGCTCGATTCGGCGGTGCTCTGCGCACTGACCAGCGAGCTGATCATGCAGGTGCAGGAACCCGGCGAAGAAGCTCTGGTGCAGAAGCTCGACATTCTCGACTTTCCCGGCGCCCGCGCCCGTGCCCAGGTATTCGACCAGAACCGGCTCAGCAAAGACCACGAAGCTCTCGTCGAAGTCTATCTGCGCGGCAAAGTCGCGTATCTGTTCGACCGTTATTCTGACGACCGCGATGTCAGCGCCCTGCTGCTCTGCCAGGAAGGCGGCCCGCAGGAGGCAAAATCGCTGCCTTATATGGTCAACAAATGGGTAGAATGGAGTCAGGGCAAGGATGCAGCCGCGCGCAAAGGCAAAAAGCCGCTGCTGTTCAATATTTTTACCAAGTTTGACATGGATCTTGTGCGCAAGCGTGGCGAAGACCCGGCGGTGCGCTGGGACAGCCGACTCAAAACCAATTTTGCCGACTTTCTCGGGCGCGCCGGCGAATGGGTCGATGAGTGGGAACCCGGAAAGGCATTTCAAAACTGCTACTGGGTGCGCAATCCCAACGTGCAGCAGACTGTGTTCGGCCGCGACAAGGACGGCCAGGAATTCGTGCGCGACGAAGAGCAGCTCGACCAGATCAAAAAGGAGTATCTGGCGAACCAGCATGTGCAGAAATATTTTGCCAACCCGGGCGAATCATGGCAACAGTCGGCGGCACCCGGCAATCCGGGCTGGGCCGCGAAGGTGCCCGCGCCGGCATCGACGAAGAGGGCAGTGATTCCCGCGGCGCCGATTTCCGCCAAAGGCAAGAAGGTGCTGGGCTACCTGGAGCACCTGAAGATCAAACCGGC
>CAZMWO010000452.1:0-3403 GCA_964569565.1 uncultured bacterium
AGCAGATCCAATACCGGGTATGCTCTTATACTGCTTGTAGAGTTCAGGACAGTGTTTGGTAAGAATCTTCTCAATATCCCTGTTTATCTCTTTGATGGTGACATTCAGATGGTTAATCTCACTTTTAACGTGAGCGATCAAGCTGGGTGCATTACATTCAAAGGAGTTGTTGTTGAGCGCCTCAAGGTAATTGCGATTTTGAGTAATAAGTTTTTTGAAAAAGCCGATCAGTTTCAACTTGGCAGGACTTCGCATTGATAGGCTTCCTTAAGCTTTGCGGACACTGGTTCATTTGTAAATCCGTATTCTGCAATGGTTCTGGCATCTACCGGGTCGGTTTTCGTTCTCAGCAGGTTTTTCATCGTTGCAAAAGAATGTATTCTGAGGGGATTTTCAACTGCTACATCAAAGCCTTGACTTACAAATCCAACAAAAGCAGCGGAATGATACACGCCGGTGGCTTCCAGAACAACGCGGCATGAGTCGGGAGAAATCTTGAAATGGGTTATGATCTTTTGCACGGTCGAAAGTTTGTTACTGTTAAAGCTGCGTGTCTTGTGCTCTGTTCCGTTATACAAGCAGCAATCAAGACTTTCCTTGGACACGTCTATGCCAAGATAGGTCGGGCGATCAGATTTTTTCATTACACACTCCACATCTGTTCAAACTTGTTGTAGAATGAACCCTACCTTAAACTATCATTATTCATTACGGCTGAATGCGACAATCACAAGGCCTAATGTGCTGTTCAGTTTTAAGGTAAGGGGAAGGTGGGCTAAACATTCTGCGCGGTATCAAGGTACCAATGACGAAAATTAGCTTATTCACCTTCCTTCTTTCTACCTGAAGCTTATCGGTAGAAAGCTCCTTACAAATCAATGTTCATGGACATGCAGCACATATATTCACCACAAGGTGAATATATAATGACGGAAATTAGCTTATTCACCTTCCTTCTTTCTACCTGAAGCTTATCGGTAGAAAGCTCCTTACAAATCAATGTTCATGAATATTCAGCACATATATTCACCACAAGGTGAATATATAATGACGAAGTTTTTGTCAGGATTGCGATTACGTTTACCATACGCAGAGAGATAATCTGTGGTATAATTGCAGCGCTAAATTTGTATGCCACACAATGGAAGACAGCGTATGGAAAATATTGAGATCAGCGTCGCAATCCCCGTTTACAACGAAATAGACAGTCTTGAAGAGCTTGTCGCCCGCGTCGAAGCCAGCCTGACAAAAATCGGCCGCAACTGGGAACTGATACTGGTTGACGACGGTTCGAGTGATGGCAGTTTTAAAAAAATTCGCGAGCTCAAAAACACCCGCCCCTGGCTGCGCGGGCTCAAATTCAGCAAAAACAACGGGCAGACTGCCGCCATGGGCGCAGGCATCAAAGCGGCACGCGGTGCGCTGATTGTCACGCTCGACGCAGACCTGCAGAATGATCCGGCCGATATTCCGCTGCTGCTGGCGGGCATCGAACAGGGTTACACAGCCGCCGTGGGCTGGCGGAAAAAACGCAACGACACCCTGATCCGCCGCCTCTCATCGCGTTTTGCCAACTGGGTGCGCAACGTCGTCAGCAGCGAAACAATTAAAGACACCGGCTGTTCTCTGAAAGTCTTCAAAGCCGAAGCAATCAAGCCGATAGAGCTTTTCGAAGGCATGCACCGCTTTCTGCCAACTCTGGTAAAAATGAACGGCGGCACGGTTATTGAAATTGAAGTGAGCCATCATCCTCGCCAGAAAGGCGTTTCGAAATATAACGTCTGGAACCGCGTCTTCAGGTCGTTTCTCGACCTGCTCGCGATAAGATGGATGAAATGGCGCAAATTGAGGTATCAGATAGATGAGCAAGTTTGATATGTGGCTGATTATCGGCCTGATAGGGCAAGTCATGTTTTCTATGCGCTTTATCGTGCAGTGGATCGCCTCTGAAAGGCATAAAAAAAGCGTCATTCCGATCTCTTTCTGGTATTTCAGTATAGCCGGATCGTTTCTACTGCTGATCTATTCTATTCATCGAATGGATCCGGTTTTCATTCTCGGGCAGTCGCTCGGTTCGGTGATCTACTTTCGCAACCTGGTGCTGATCGGGCGCGACAAACGCAACACGCTTGCCGCCCAGGAAGCCGCCCTGCCTGATGAATAACCTGAAAGTTCCACGATTTGCCTTTAAATCGCTGGGGCTGCTGATTTTTCTTGCGGGTATGCTGCCGGTGCTTTTTCATTGCGGCACCGCCGGACTGTTCGAATCCTCTGAAGGTCGCTACGCCTCAGTTGCCCGCCGCATGCTCGATTCGGGCGACTGGATGACTCCCCGCCACAACGGCCTGCGCCATTTCACCAAACCTCCGGTCACCTACTGGTTTGCCGCTGCCGGCATGAAAATTTTCGGCATCAACGAATTCGGCGCCCGCTTCTTTTTAAGCTTCGCGGCCGGCGCCACCGCGCTCGCCACCTGGTATCTCGGCAAACTGCTGTTCTGCCGGGTCACCGGCCTGATCGCCGTTCTGGTTCTTATCAGTTCGATTTATTTTCAGACGCAGTTTCGCGGGCTGACGACCGACCCATTTCTGACCGCATTCGAAACCCTGATGGCACTTGCTTTCTTCGCCTGGCTCAGCCGCCAGAAAAAACGCTGGTATTTCACCTTCTGGCTGGCGACAGCCGCGGCGATGCTGACCAAAGGGCCGCCGGGCCTGCTGCCACTGGCGGGGCTGATTCCGGCAGCGCTGCTCACCGGTCATCGACTGCAGCTCAAAAAGCTGTTCGGCACTGCTGCCGGCTGGGCGATATTCGTAATCTTCGGGCTCGGCTGGTATCTGCTCGTCGCTTTCATGAACCCGGGCCTGCTCAGCTATTTTCTCGTTGATGAAACGGTAAAGCGCGTGGCCAGCGATGCGCACCAGCGTTCGGCGCCTTTTTATTATTTTCTGGTGCTGCTGCCGGCCGGGCTTTTCCCGTGGACAGGTTATCTGCTGATGGCTCTGAAAGAGCAGATCGGCCGATTCAGGAAAAGCCGCAACGCAACTTTTATGCTGCTATGGGTCGGCGTGCCGCTGCTGATATTTACCCTGAGCCGCTCGAAGCTGGCAGGGTACACACTGCCGCTGCTGGTTCCGCTCGCCCTGTTGACAGCGCAGAAACTGCGTCAGACTCTGTTGAGAGCGAATCCGGTGACGACAAAGCTGCGCTATTTTGCCGGCCTGGCAGTTTTTACGGCGCTGACCGCCATTGCCCTGATCATAGCCGGCTATCAGCGTCTTGAAGAATTCAAAACAATCGCGCAGATCGCCATTTTTTCTGGAGTTTTCTGGCTTTTTGCATCTGCTTTTCTTGGCTGGTTCGTGCACAAAGGGCATCGCGTCGGGGCAATTGCGGTAAGCTG
>CAZMWO010000453.1:0-3400 GCA_964569565.1 uncultured bacterium
AGGTGAAACGCCAGAATACTGATGACAATCAGAATGATTCCGAGTAATCGGCTGGACATATTGCTTTTTTTCCTGATCAATCCTGGGATTTTATGGCTGCCATAATGAGCTCAAGGCAGCGGTCAGGGCTTACTCTGCTGGTGTTGAGCAGCATGTGATACTGGTGCGGGTCGTTGATTTCGGCATCGAAAAAGTCATAGATAAAGTTGGAAGCAGCGGCGTCCTTGCCGCTTATCAACTCCTCGGCCTTCTGCTGATCGAGATTCTGCTCCTGCATCAAACGCCTGGTCCGGTCTGGCATGTCTGCCACTATGCGAATGTGGAAAGCGTTGGCATGTCCCTTGAGAATCTGACCGGCGCCGCGGCCGAGGATAACAGAATTTGACTGTTCGGCTATTTCCTTTATCACCTGAGTCAGTACATCGTAATAATCTTTTTCCTGAAAGCTGTTGCGTGGGTATGTCGTAAACATTTCGGCTGAATCCCAGTCGAGGGGGCCGATCCCGAATGGATGAAAAACCATGCCACCCTGGGCAATACTGGCAAGAGCTTCCTGAAAGAATACTCCGACGCGGTTATAACTGTTCTGATCGAAATCTTCGAGCTGGTCTTTGTTTTTGCCCATTTTCTCGGCGATTTCGTGAATTATTTGCTGATCGTAGCAGGTTCCGCCAAGCGCTTCGGCTAGTTTGAGTGCTATATAAGTTCCTGATGCGCCAACTTCGCGCGATATGGTAATTATCGGCATCTTTTCCTCCTCAAAATGTAAGCCTGCAGGTTCATGTTAAGGCAAAAGACATCATCTGGCAACGAGTTACAAAAAATAAATAAAAAAGTTGTTAATCATTCCATTAATTCCGCCGATGAATAGTTTGTAGAAAACACAAGGAGGAAAAAACAATGGTTCACCCAGGGATGGTAGGCATTACAGAACTGATGATGGATGAGAATTTTCTGTGCTGGATGGAAGATCAAAGCGACGAACTGCTTGAGAATAAATCTACTTTCGAGATTTTTAAACTTTATCAGTCACTGCAGTAACCAGGAATTTATCAGGAAAAACAGATCGGGCGTTTACCCGGTTTTTTCTTTTTAGCCGGTTTTCAGTTTCGTTTTTTTACGAACTCTTTGAAGCCCGCGCCAGCAGAATCTCCATTTTCAGAGGCAGTCTTGTCGACGAACTCGATATAAACCCGCATTCTTTCGATTGTGCATTGTGAGACCCGATGCTCGAGGCGACAGGCTTCCTCCTGGGCGAATTCTTCGGGAAACGCCAGGATGTTTTCGAGAAAATCAGCAAGAATCCCATGATAACGGCTCAAGGCCCTGATGGTTTTTTCACCTTCGGCAGTCAGGGTGACCGGTCGGTATGACTGGTAGTTGATCAGGCCCTTTTCGCTCAGGCGCTGCAGGGCGTTGGTCACCGAAGAGCGCCGGCAGCCCATACGATCTGCGAGATCAGAGGTTCTTACCGCGCCGAACTCTTTCTGCAGGTCGGCTATCTGCTCGAGATAAGATTCAAGAGCCCCTGAAACACGATCTTTCATGATCAGCCTCCCGAACAGTCTGATTTGCCACGTGACGGGCACGAACTGCAACTCGCGCAGGAATTACATTTACTGCCGCTGATAGTGATGACAAAAGTTCTGAGCAGATACCAGCCGGCGGCAAGGGCAGCGGTAATAATGACCAGGCCTTCGAACCAGGCCATATTGGAGCTTGTCTGCAGTAATGCGCCGGTTTTAAGGGTGATATAGCTGACGACATAAGCAATGGCAAAATAAACCAGAAGAGAAAGCAGGGTAAAGCGTGTCGAACCGCTTTCGCGCCAGATTACCCCAAGTGTTGCTATACATGGTATGTAAAGCAGAGTAAACATCATGAAGACAAAAGCCGTGAGTGGCGTCATGCCGGTTTTGCGCATGGCGTCGCCGAGATTGTCAGAATAAGGAAGGTAAAGCACAGACAGGGTTGATACGACAGATTCTTTGGCGAGAAATCCCGGAATCAGTGAAACGGTTTCGCGCCAGCTGAAGCCCAGCGGTTCCATAACCGGGTGGATGAACTTGCCAAGTCTGGCCATGTAGCGGCCTTCCATCAGTTCAATATCCCGTTGTCGGCTGAGAGTCGCAATTTTATCGGTTGTCTCAACCGTAATTTCACCGCTGCGCAGGCGGCTGAGTTCGCTTTCGTAATCTATACTGAGCGGCACTTCACGCGGAAATACCGAGAGAACCCAGATGACAATAGCGCCGGCAAGAATCACGGTTCCAGCTTTTTCGATAAAGTGAGCGGCCTTTTCGTAAAGCATGTGGAAAACGCTTGCCGGAGTAGGCAGGCGATAGGGTGGCATTTCGAGGAGAAAAGGTGAGTTCTCGCTGGTTTTGAAAAGCATGCTGGTCGATTGTCCAAGAAAGATCAATACCAGCAGGTTAACGAAGAAAAGTGTGAACATCCAGATGCTGGGACTCTCGGGAAAGAATGTGCCACAGAGCAGCACCAGCACTGGCAGACGGGCGGCGCAGGTTACCAGCGGAATGAGAAGCATGGTGAGCAGGCGTTGAAACCGGTTGTCGATGATTCGGGTTGCCAGCACTGCCGGCACGTTGCAGCCAAGCCCCATAATCATCGGAATGAATGCGCGCCCGTGCAGGCCGATACTGTTCATCATGCGATCCATGATGAAAGCGGCGCGTGACATGTAGCCTGAATCTTCGAGAATGGCGATCCAGAAGAAGAGTATCAGAATATTGGGAATAAATATTATTACGCCGCCGACGCCGCTGATAACCCCGCCGACAATCAGTTCCCTGATAAGGCCTGCCTGCATGTTGGCCTGAACGAAATCGCTGAGCCATTCGACGAGTGATTCCATCCAGCCCATCGGGATGTTGCCGACTGAGAATGTAGTCCAGAATACCCAGGCCATCATCAGCGCGAATACCGGCAGGCCGAGGTAGCGATGCGTCAGCACGCGGTCGAGCTTTTCCTGCCAGGCCGGAATGTTTTTTCCGGGGACGATTGCGCATGAAGCTATGAGCTTTTCAATGCGCCGGTAACGGTCGCTGGCCAGTTCGCAGGCCAGATTTGGTGTCTTAACAGGTGTTTCGCGGCCCTCACTCAGCTTTTTTGCCAGATTTTGCCTTATTTCGATCAGTTCGGGAACTGTCTGGCCTGGCTGCAGCCTGATCAGATCACCCAGCGCGGCATAGCGCATGGTCGGTGTGGCAGAATGCCAGTGCTGGTTTCTGAGTTGCATGACTTCTTCGGCAGCGTCAAGCCACACCTGCGGCAGCGAAAGACAGCTGGTGGAGTTTTCGACGCAGACAACCTCTGGCCGGCCAATGAATTCGACGAGGTTCTGGGTGCCTTCGCCGGTTCTGGCAACGGTTGGAAAAGG
>CAZMWO010000454.1:0-3392 GCA_964569565.1 uncultured bacterium
AACTTCTATCAATCACTCTTCTGGCGATACTCTTAACCGTCTCTCTGTTTGCTGATTCTTCAACCAGGCCGAAAACCGAAGTCGAGACGAAGTTTTTTGACGAGGTAATTCGGGCCTGCGAAAGCGCAATAGCAGGAATTTCCACCACCTGGGATGAAGAAAACAGATCTGGCGATGAAAACAATGACCGCATAACCGAAGACAGCGAAAAATATCCGTTAGTACATTACTTCAACGTCAGCTGGGCTGATTTCAAACGAATCGAAGAAGCCAGAGCCGTTCTTGATAAAGAACTCGAAGCGTTGGCGCCGAAGCTTCAGGAACAGGCAAACAGCTTCGACAGCAAGGCTTTCGAAGAGCTTGCCGCCAGAATTGGCAAAGCCGCCGAAGCCGGTGATTTTGCGACCGTAGAGAAATTGCAGAAAGACGCCGAAGTCATGGCCAAACAGCTTGAAACAGGCGGCAAGCAGATGGGTCAGCAGGTTGACGACCTGACCGAAAAGCATACCCCGCACGACGTCAGCCTCAAAGTCCGCATAGCTGTCAACAACTTCTACCAGAACTTCAGCAGCGACCCGGCAACAGTTAAGCTTAACGACGGAACTGTCTGCTATCGTGTCGAAGACAGCAGATTCAGCAATGGCAGCTGGATCGAAGGCACCACCTTTGTTTTTCTGGGCAACGACTGGAAGATCACAAAGGATGGCGATCTCAAGGCAATGAAGCATCCAGAATACCCCGAAAAGCCGTCTGCCAGCGTCAGAGCCATAGTGCTTTCGGTCGAGGCCGAACAAAAACGCGCGCTGGCAGCCCTCAATTCTATGAACCTGGCAGCTCTCAAGGCTCTGATAAAGTAATCGCCAGCCGATCCGATCACATCTTGTAGACGATACTGGTTAAGAAGTTGCTGTCCATGCGTTCTTTGCCGTCAACCAGAGGTGTTTTGCGATAATTGGTCAGGTATTTAGCTTCGATATCTATCTGCTCGTTCACGGTGCAGACGCCGCCTATCATTGAATCGACCTGATAACGATCTTCATAATCTTCATGCGGAGTGCCAACATCTATCGACGAAACCAGCCGCACATTATTGCCGACTTTTTTATGGCCGATGAGGCCAAACCTCAGCCATTTAACCGTATCATCGGTGCCGTCGGAGTAATCTTCACTGGTGACGTCAACGCCCAAACTGCCGCGCAGCCCCTCGTTTTCACCTTTGATAAAATACCTGTAAAGACCGGCGCCGAGATTGAGACGCTGATCGTAACCTGCGAATCTGTCTCTCAGATAACCACTGTTAAGGTAGAATGAATCGCGGTCGCTCTTGATGAATTCACTGACAAAGTTGGCGTTCTGTTTGTCGGTGTTGGTTACGCCGTTGGCGCGCCCGTTGATCGCAAGGCCGCTATAGCCGAACTTGAGCCGCTCGTTGCGTTGCTGCGTCAGATCGAAGTTGAAGTTGGTTTTCTGTTCGTCGGTATTGCCTGAAGTGCTCGTATAGCCGAGTGCAAGCCGGCCCTCAACTGGCGCCGAACTGACTGTCAGAGGTGATAATGCGAATAGTGCTGCAACTGCTAAAATTGTCGATTTTTTCAATGACTGCCCCCAGTAAATTTACTCTCTTGCAATTATCGGAGAATCAGACAATATTAGTTAGTATTAGATGAGGAGCTGTTATGAGTGGAAAAGCCTGTCGTCTGTTATTGCTTTGCCTGATCTGGTGCGCAACCGCTGCCGCCCAGGAACCAGAGATCCCGGCCCCCGGAAATTTCAGTGATGAGCGCATATACACGGTCATTATCAGCCGTTTTTTCGACGCTGACGAAGATAACAACTACTACAACTACGAGCGCATCGAAAAGGGCGACCCGCACTACCGCGGCGATTTCAAAGGGCTGGCGCAGAAGCTCGATTACATCAAAAATCTTGGTTTTACCGCCATCTGCATCACGCCGCCGGTCGAAAACCGTGGCGGCCTTGATTTTATGGGCTTCAACGCCTACGACTGGGAAACCTTCGAACCGCGCCTGTCATCGAGCGATTTCACTTACGCCGACTTCATAAGATTCGCTCATAATCTTGGTTTAAAGGTCATTCAGACGCTGGTCGTCAACCACTGCTCGAACTTCGGTATTCGCAATCACTATTTTATTCCGAGACTGCCGCTTAAGTTTTACCGGGGCCCGCTGAAACCATCATGGCCCTATATTTTCAACTTCGGCGACTACAAACACGAATTTCGCATGAACAACGACAATCCCTGCGCGCCCGAATGGTTCAAGGACTATCGTTTTCGCGACCCATGGGGCGCCGGGCCGCTCAAAGACCCGGTTACCGGAGCCACCTTTCCGGCACCAGATCTGCACCCTGAACGCTTTTTCTCGACAGATGAGAGCGATCTGCATCCTGACTGGTTTCATCGAGAGGGTTGGCTTGCTTCAGCTGAGAACATGACCGTCGCTCGCGTGCAGCGCGCCCACCTCGATGCCAACAGCATCGATCTTGCCACCGATAACTGGCATATCAAGCGCTTTTTTGCAAAGATTGTTAAAAAATACATCGATCTCGGTGTCGATGGTGTGCGCCTGCAGTTCGCCCGCAACTCCGACCGGCGCGACCTTGTTCACATGCTCGAGTTGTGGCGCCAGTTCAAACCCGAATTTTATGTATTCGCTGATGTGGCGCCGGTTCTCGATGGTTTTGGCAAACTCACTGGTGATGAACCGACTGAGCTGGTTCCCTGGTGGTATACCCGTAACACCCCCAGCCCGTTCGAACCTGAGATTGGCGGCGCTTCCGGTCTGGCAGTAATGGATTACCCTCTGTTCAAAACCTTCGCGGCAAACATTTCGATGGGCCATTTCAGCGGCGTCGGCAATATAATCAAGAACGACTGGCTATATGCCGACCCGAATCAGCTGGTAACTTTTTTTCATAACTTCGATATTGGGCCAGAAACCGGCAACCTGACCAGATTCTCTGGCGAAACCTGGAAAGCCGCCTGCGCCTACAACCTGATGTGGACACTCAGAGGCGTGCCGATGCTGCTGATGGGCGAAGAAATCGAATTCATGAAAGGCATGCCGCAGATCTGCGTGCTGCCGACCGACGTTATCTCGCAGACCGGCAAAGCCTATTTTGGCGACAATCTGACCGATGCAAACATGAGTCAGACCACGGCACATACTCTTGCTCAGCACATCAAGCGGCTCAACCAGATCCGTGCCGCTGTTCCTGCACTCAGTCGCGGCATTATGGAAAACGGCAACGAGTTTGTCTCGGGCATCAGCTTCGTCAGAAATTACAATAACGGCGAGAGCTACGCGGTAATCGGGCTTACCGCCTTTATCGATCAGGATATCAGTGTGACCAGGGTTCTGCCCGGCACCTAT
>CAZMWO010000455.1:0-3390 GCA_964569565.1 uncultured bacterium
CAACTGGCGAGAGTGGAGCGCATGAGATCACGCCGAGAGCCCGGCATAAGCGGAGTCTCTCGGATTGAATTATTGAACTCTTATGTGACAGAGGCCTAGTTTTAAAGTATTTCAGATTTTTTAAGGATCTCAGAGGCGGCAGCAGACTTTGCCGGCATACTCGCTGCGGGCGGTCAGTTCAAGCAGGCCACATCCCAGTTCCGGGTGGGTACCCAGAGGTTTTTGCCGGATTTTTTCAAGCTGTGCAAGGTTTTTAACCTCGAGAGTTCCGTTGATCGTGACTGTCTGCAACTGGCGTTGTTCACTTTCTACTTCGTAGTAAATGCGATTATTGGGGCCAAGGCGATGATTCGCAATGCAGGCAGCGTCTTTCAGTGCGCCCTCCAGCCATTTGATTATCCGTTTTTCTTCTTTTATCGGATCCCAGTCGCCATCGAAGGGGGGCGCGGCAAATATCGCGAAATCGTAATATTTGCAGTCGCTCAGCTCAGCCATTTCGGCAGTCTCGAGTAACTGGCATTCTGGCATCAGATGCATTACCGGCGCTGTCTTCGAATAAACCGTGAATGGCACCGATATACCGATTTTATACCATTCAAGGCGGTAGAAAAACTCAGGGCGCGTTCCTGCCGGCAGATCACTGAAATAGCTCGCTACCGCCGAATTTATCGCCGGCGGATTGATTATTTTCTGACGGTTGAGCAGAAATCTGCTGACATACATATCAAATCACCGATGCATCGGTTTCGCGCTCAACCGAAGTCGCTGAATCGAAATCAGCTGATTTTGCCTTGCCCTTGCTTTCTTTTTCCTTTTTGCCCTTGAAGAAGAAGTAGGCCATCACCGCGACCGGAATCGCATAGAACCAGAAAAAGTAGGTTACAGGGTTTTCGATGCCGGGAGGTGTGTCACCTGGTGCCCATCTGAAGCGATCAAGGTTGTAGAGAATGCAGATAACCGAAGTCCAGACGAACAGAAAGTTCGGTATTGCTTCGGCTGCACTCATCAGGCCAAGGCCGTTGGTTCGATCTCTGGTGAAAGGGTAGAACAGGTTGTTGCCCATGAAACCGGTTGAATCTTCGATTATATGCACCATTGAGCCGAACAGAATTATCAGAGGGTATAGCAGCCATCTTGGAATGCTGTATAGTTCGGGGTTAGGGCCTTCAGGAACCGTGAAGAAGGTGAACAGACCAACCAGCAGCGCAATTAGCACGCCGAGTGTGAAGCTGTGCGACCAGGTGCGGTGCCAGGGCAGAAAGACGATTTCGATCTTGCCTTCGCCGCGTTTGACGAACTCGAAGCAGGGGCCGGTCATTATCGCAATCTGCGATTTTTTGTCGAACTGCTGCAAGAACTGGCTTTCGACTTTGACGCGCGCATGCGCTTTTTCAGGGTCTTTGAGCTCGGTGCCTTCGAACGGAACCTGCCCGGTATCGACTTCGGGGCCGATATCGACGACGATTTCGCTGGTGGCTGAATCAAAAAACAGCGTATAGCTGCGCCAGAGATTCGAACCGAGCTGCATGGTGTGCAGCTGTACGGTGCCGCGGCCTTCTTTTTCTGCTTTTCTGACGGCGTTGGCAACGCCTTCGGCTATCACCCGCGCATCGAGGTTGTTCGGGTCAGGCCTGATCTCGAAATCAGACTTGTGAAAATACTTGGCGAACTTGAAGTCGAGCGTATCAGGCATGATGCCGAAGATACCGCCCAGACAGAGAATGAAAGACTGTTCCTGCGATGCCATGTGAACAGCCTGCGGAAAGAAGCTTGCTACTGCGATACCCGAAATAAAGTGAGTGAATCCCTTCATTATATCAACCCCAGAAATCTCATTACATCGTTTCCGTAACCTGCCATATTGATGCAGACCGGAAGCAGAAGAACGCCCATGAGGTTCATTCTTCGCGCCTGAAACATTACCGGCAACAGCCCGATTCCGGTGGCGACCGTCATGATGGCCAGTCCGCCCCAGCTGGTGAATACAAATACTGCCGGAATTACTATAATCAATGCTATTACCGAAACCCAGAAATATGCGATCTTTTCAACTATCCAGATGCACATGCGCGTGAACGGCGCCAGCATCATATAGGCCATGCCGGCTGCGAACAGCATCAATGCTACGAATAGAGCATATTCCTTGAGTGTGAGAACTGAAACGACCGGCGTAACTATCCAGGCCAGGCCGCCACGTGTAAGGCTAAGACCCGGGATGAAGAACATCAGAAAGGAACCAACGTAGTATACGGTTTTACAGGTTCCATAAGACATGACGAACAGTCTGCCGTCGCGCTGAGCCGTTGCATGACCGGCCATCAGGCCGCCGACACCGGCAGTGACGATCGGCACGTATGCTGCGAAAAAACCGCCGAGAAAGCCGCCAAAAGTGCCGCGGCAAACCAGACCCCAGTCGAGCTCGATCGACTCGGGATCGTGCTGCTTCGGTATCTGGCCGATGTTGATGATGTTGGTGATCAGCCATGGAATGGCAAAGAGACCGACGAATACCGGGGTAATGCTCTGAAAAGCGAATTCGATCGGAACCAGTGTCTTAGACATGACGATAAAGCCAAGCAGGCCTGAAAGCAGAAAGGTTGCAATGCCTACGCCAAGGAACTTCCATCCTTCGAGAAAATTTTCCCAGCAGTTTTCAGACTGGCTGATGCCTTTCGGCCACTCAGACAGAATCATGTATGCGATGACTGTGCCCAGTATCCAGAACATGTGCGGGCTGGTAATCGTTTTCAGTCCTGGCATGAACCATAAAAAAGCCGGAGCCAGAACTGCCAGCATGATAATGCCGCCCACTGCGCCGACGCCGGTGAGCAGAATCGATTCGAAACCGCGCCCCTTGGCGACCCAGGCTGCGCTTGGCAGAATGTAATACGACATGCTTTCGTCGCCGGGGCCAAAATAGGTTGCTGGAACCGTGTTGAGAATCGAATAACCAACGATCATGCCGATACAAAGAGCGATCAGTTGCATCGGTGCCATGGTTGCCTCGAATTTGAGTATGACCAGCAGAAAGATGCCGATTACATTATAGATGTGCAGGGCTGGCAGAAAAGAAATCAGGCATGACATGATTACGCCCAGCGCAGTGAAGTAGAACAGGTCGAGATAGGCCGGGTTGAGAAGAGTTTCGAGTATTCCCATTCTACTCTTCCTCCGTAGTTTCGCCGGTGCTGACCTTCGAAACTATTTTGAACAGACCCTTTTTGTTAACTTCGAGTTCGAGTTTGCCTTTGAACAACTTGATTTTGCCGGTTGCCTCGATAAGGTCGCCCGGGTTGATCTGAACCTTGTCGTCCTCACGCGTGAAATCAGGCACCCATACCGGAAAACCGCTTTTGCCGTCATCGATGTTTACTATTACGCCTTTGCCTT
>CAZMWO010000456.1:0-230 GCA_964569565.1 uncultured bacterium
GAGCAGTATGGCCGCGATGGTCAGGCTGCCCGACTGCTTGTAATTAGCCAGCAGACATTCGAGCCCCTGGATAAACAGAACGGGGATATCATTGCTTTTACCAAAACCAGTCAGAAAGCGGGCAAAACCAAAATTGAGCCGGTTCTGGCGCAGACGCTCACAGTAGATGCAGGCATTTTGTGCCTTCTGCACGCGCGAAATTATGTCGGGGTCGCGAAACGACAATGTCC
>CAZMWO010000456.1:270-3387 GCA_964569565.1 uncultured bacterium
GACAGTTTGATCGCGAGCCCGATGTTATCGCTGTTACAGGCGAGTTCGGCGGCAACCGAGGTCATGTAGGTGGTCTGGTTACGGTCGAGAATGAACGGGTGCTGCTCGCTGGTCAGGAAAAACTCGAGTGCCTCGCGATCCTGTTCCATTTTGACCAGGCAGGTGAACTCGTAGAAACGCTGCCAGCCAAGCATCATCGGATCGACCGGCGGGTTGGCGAGCAGACGGGCGCGCATTTCCCGGCACAGGTCGAGCGCGGTGCTCAGCATGTTTTCTTTCAACTTGGCTGAAATCTGGTTCAGATAAAATTCAAATACGTTGCTTTGATTCATGCGGTTACTCGTAAAAGCCGTGGTCGCTGCCGTCGGTAGTCTCGTTGCAGCTGATGCGCAGCTTGTCTTTTTCTCCCTGTATCCAATATTTGCCGCCGGAAGGGCAGGTCGGGCGCCGCCGCATGTAACCTTCTTCATGCAGCATTTTGACGGTGAGGTTATTGCCTTCGATGGATCGCTCGGTCTGGCATAGAATGGCCGCCTTGTAGATTACCCGCATGTTTTCCATGCAGCTGGTTTTTCTGATTTTGTCGCGAATACTGACATAGCTGAATGAGGCCAGCATCATCAGCACCGAGATGATCGTAATCACGATCATTATCTCGACGAGGGTAAACCCGCGCTTGCTGCGACGTTCTTTTAATTCACATTGCTTCATAACACCCTAGATAATATACTGTTTCTCTGGTAAATTAAAGCATACAAAATTTGAAGTGATATACCGGCAGGAGAAAACCATGAGTCTGACCACAAAACTGGTGCTTAAAGCAATTGAGACCGGCATTGTGCCAGAGCGCGCAACCCGGGGCTGGATACGTCACCTTTGCCGGCAGGCCAATGATCGTGGCGCGCTCGGCGATGTCGAGGCCCGGCACGCGGTTTTTCGCCAGCTCCACAAGGAGCTCAAAATGGGCGCGGCTCTTCGTCTGCCTATTGCCGAAGAGCCCGTCAACGTCGATCTCGAAGATGATTTTTTCAGACTATTTCTCGGGAAAAGGCTCAACTCAGGTTGCTGCTATTTCCCGACCGGTGCCGAAGACCTTGATGAGGCCGAAGACACCATGCTCTGGATGTCAGCCGACCGTGCCCGCACCCGCGACGGTATGCGTATTCTCGAAATCGGCTGCGGATGGGGCGCAATGACACTCTGGCTGGCCCGCCAGTATCCGCAGGCACATATCACTGCCGTCGTCGACTCAACCCGGCGCAGCATTCATCTGCAGAAACAGATCAATGAACTCGACATAAAAAATGTCAAAATCGTTGCCGCCGAATTCGAAGACCTCAACTACCATGAAGAATTCGACCGCATCATCTGCCTTGAGCGTTTTGATTTGCTCAGCCCGACCCCCGACTGGGAAGCCCGCCTCGAAAAATGGCTCAAACCTGAGGGTAAATTCTTTCTGCAGCAGCAGGTGCATGCATCTCTGGGTTATTATCAGGATTCAGTCGGCCTCGCCGATTTTCCCGGCAATGCAGTGGTGAACCAGCGCCTGGTTATGCCGGCCGAACTGCTGATGCTTTTTCAGAGCCGTCTGCATGTCGAAGATTACTGGAAAGTCAGCGGCGAGCAGTATCGCATGACCGCCGAACGCTGGCTGGCGAGATATTATGACAACCGCCTCGACATTCTACCGCTTCTCGAAAAAGTCTACGGCAAGAAAATGGCCTGGACCTGGTATCAACGCTGGCGCCTTTTTCTGATTGCTACCGCCGAACAGTCAGGTTTTAACCGTGGCCAGGACTGGATCGTCGCCCAATACCTCTTTTCCCGCCGCTGACATCTTTATTTCTGTAACTGTTCGTAGGCGCGGTTAAGCTGCGTGGTTTTTTCGCGGGCGAGGGCCTGTAACTCAGGGCCGAGGCTGTTGACGCGGTCGGGGTGGTATTGCTTGACCAGCTCGTAATAAGCTTTTTTGATTTCTTCGGGGCTTGCATCACGGCGAACGCCGAGAACCTGCCATGGATCAGCTGCCGACTGCCGGTCTGAATCCTGGCGACTTTGCGTGCCAGGGCCTGCGCGATAAAAGCGTTGGCCGGACATTACTTCAGCGACCAGCGGCTTGATAAACAGCCAGAAGATGATGATCAGCAGCACCGCAATATCGTCGATACGCCCGATACGGCCAAGCCCGTCAGGAATCAGATCGAATGGCAGCAGAAAATAAAGAACCGCCAGGATTATCATGCTGATAAACCTGGCGGCGGCTTTGAGTTGATTAATCACGACGCTGCAGAATCAGCAGCAGGCGCAGTATCTCGATATACAGCCAGATCAGCGTTACCATCAGGCCGAAGGCGGCATACCATTCGAAGTGCTCAGGAGCACTGTTTTCAGCGCCTTTGAAGATCAGGTCGAAATCGAGAATCAGGTTGAAGGCGGCAATGGCGACAATCACCAGACTCAGTATGATGCCGATCAGGCCGCCAGAATGCAGCGGGCTCATAAAGCCCATCCAGCCGAGAATCATCGAAAACAGATAGGCGAAGAATACCCCGGCTGTCGCCGACAGAATTCCTGCCTTGAATTTTTCGGTGACTTTAACAATGCCTGTCTTATAGAGAAACAGCATACCGCCAAGCGTCATGAAAGTCAGTAGAACCGCCATCATGACTATGCTCTCGGCCAGCAGGCCATCTGGGCCGGTACCGGCGGCAAGTTTGACCATCGCCGACAGCGAACCGAGCAGCAGCCCTTCGAATACCGCATAAATTGGAGCGGTAAAGCGCGCTTTTGCCGGTGCCATGATCGTGATGATCGCCATGATGAAGCCGCCGATCAGACCGGCCATCATCAACCCGCCGGCCGCCGAATTGTATTCAAGTGTCATTTTCCAGGTGAAGCTGGCGGCCGAAAAGACCAGCACCAGCAGTATCGCAATCTTGTTGATCGCGCCCTGCACGGTCATTACCGCGCCGCCGCCAGTTTGCGCCCGTTCAAAATATTCCGCCCGCATGGCGGGGTTAGAACTTCGATCGAATCTGCTCATATTCTTATTCCTCCTGTCCTATCGTTCTCGTAATCGTAATCGTAATCGTAATCGGTATCGGTATCGATATCGAT
>CAZMWO010000457.1:0-3381 GCA_964569565.1 uncultured bacterium
GGGCCCGTGTCAGCTTCGGCGAAGTCACCGGCAACAAGGTCGCCGGCATCCTCGACAAGGTTTTTGCCGGCAATATCCCTACCGAAAATCTTCTTGGCCAGTTCAGCGTCGAAGGCGCAGGCAGCTGGAAAGACGTTCCTGAATTTTTCGCATCGTCTTTTTTCAAGCCGCAGACACGCCGCGTGCTCGCCAACTGTGGCGAAATCAACCCGGTTCACATCGAAGAATATATCGCACGCGGCGGCTATCTCGGCCTCGCGAAAACCCTTAAAAACACTACTCCTGCCGAAGCCTGCAGCATGGTCGAAGGCAGCGGCCTGCGCGGACGTGGCGGCGGCGGCTTTCCGACCGGCAAAAAGTGGCGCTTCGCGCTCGAAGCGGCCGGCGACAAGAAATATCTGATCTGTAACGCCGACGAAGGCGACCCTGGTGCTTTCATGGATCGCGCTGTCATCGAAGGCGACCCACACCGCCTGCTCGAAGGCATGCTGCTTGGCGCCTACTCTATCGGCGCCAGCAAGGCCTACATCTACATCAGAGCCGAATATCCGCTGGCAATCAAACGCCTCGAATGGGCAATCGCCGAAGCCAAAAAATGGGGCCTGCTTGGTAACAACATTCTCGACAGCGGCTTCAAGCTTGACATGGTCATAAAACAGGGCGCCGGCGCCTTTGTCTGCGGCGAAGAGACCGCGCTCATCCACAGCATCGAAGGCAAACGCGGCATGCCGCGACCGAGACCGCCGTTCCCGGCCGTTTCAGGCCTGTTTGGCTGCCCTACCGTCATCAATAACGTCGAAACCCTCGCCAACGTGCCTGATATCTTCAGACGTGGCGTTGACTGGTTCAAACAGATCGGTACCGCCGGCAGCCCGGGCACCAAAGTCTTCGCCCTTTCCGGGCGTATCTCCAGAACAGGTCTCGCCGAAGTCGCCATGGGCACTCCGATCCGCAAGCTGGTATTCGATATCGGCGGCGGTATCGCCGACGGCAAACGCTATAAAGCCGTGCAAATCGGCGGGCCTTCAGGTGGCTGCGTGCCCGAGCAGCATCTCGACGTCGAAATCGACTATGAGTCACTCAAGAGCATAGGTGCCATGATGGGCTCAGGCGGACTCGTAGTCATGGACGAAACAACCTGTATGGTCGATCTCGCCAAGTTTTTCATGGATTTCATTCAGCGCGAAAGCTGCGGCAAGTGCATTCCATGCCGGGAAGGCACCAGACGCATTCTCGAAACCCTCAAAAGCATAACCGAACGCCCGAAATCAAGCGACAAAAGATCGAGCCTCGAACGCTTCAAAGCCGTGATGTATATGGAACGCCTCGCCGGCGTCATCAAAGACACCAGCCTGTGTGGCCTCGGCCAGACCGCTCCGAACCCGGTGCTTTCGACTCTACGCTACTTCCGCGATGAGTATGAAGCACATGTGTTCGACCGCAAATGCCCGGCCGGTGCCTGCCATGACCTGCTGCACTACAGTATCGACGCCGACAAGTGCGTAGGCTGCACCATGTGCGCCAAACAGTGCCCGACCGGCGCCATCATGGGCAAAGTCAAGACACCACATTACATAATCCCTGACAAGTGCATCAGATGCGGCGCATGCTATGAAGTGTGCAAGTTCAAGGCAGTCGTGAAGGAGTGAAGCCATGACAACAATCGAAGTAAACAATAGACAAATCGAAGCTAACAAGGGCGAACTGCTGCTGACCGCAATCAGACGAGCGGGAATCAAAGTGCCGACTCTCTGCCATTTCGAAGGTCTGCCGCCTTCCGGAGCCTGCCGCCTCTGCGTCGTCGAAATGGACGGACGCCTGGTGCCCAGCTGCGCCACCACTGTGAACGAAGGTATGAAATGCCAGACGCACAGCCAGAAGGCAGTCAGAGCCCGCAAAACCATCATCGAACTGCTGCTCGCAGATCACCCCGATGACTGCCTGTATTGCGTGCGCAACGGCAACTGCGAACTGCAGACACTTGCCGAAGAATATGGCGTGCGCACCCGCCGTTATCAGGGCGAAAAAAGCACCTGCCACCTCGACGTTTCAAGCCCGGCGCTCGAACGCGACCCGGCCAAATGCATTCTCTGCGGCAAATGCGTGCGTGTCTGCGAAGAGATTCAGAATGTATCAGCCATCGACTTTGCCGGCCGCGGCAGCAAAGCCCGTATTGAAACCGCTTTCAATGAAGGCATCAACAAAAGTTCCTGCGTATTCTGCGGTCAGTGCATCAAAGTCTGCCCGACCGGCGCTCTGCGCGAAAAAAGCTCGACCAAGGAAGTTCTCGAAGCCATCGCTGACCCCGACAAATTCGTTGTCGTGCAGCACGCTCCGGCAATCTCGGTTTCAGTCGGCGAAGCTTTTGGTCTCAAAGCCGGCACAGAATGCACCGGACCGCTCAACGCTGCCCTGCGCCGCATCGGCTTCGACAAGGTATTCGATACTTCGTTCACAGCCGACCTGACCATTATGGAAGAAGGCTCAGAATTCCTTGCCCGCCTCAAGGGCAAAGGCAAACTGCCGATGATTACCAGCTGTTCACCTGGCTGGGTCAAGTTCGCCGAAGAATTCTACCCCGACATGCTCGAAAACCTTTCGACCTGCAAAAGCCCGCAGCAGATGATGGGCGCGGTAATCAAGAGTTACTATGCTGAAAAAGCCGGAATCGACCCGAAAAAGATCTTCAGCGTTTCGATAATGCCATGTATCGCGAAAAAGTTCGAAGTCACCCGTGAAGAAATGCTTACCGACGGAATTCCCGATATCGACGCAGTCATTACGACCCGCGAACTCGTGCGGCTGCTCAAGATGCGCGGGCTCGACATAAACAACATCGATCCCGAACCGGCCGATAATCCGCTCAGCCTCAAAACCGGCGCCGGCAAAATCTTCGGCGCCAGTGGCGGCGTAATGGAAGCAGCCCTGCGCTCAGCTTACCATCTCGTCACCGGCAAAGAGCTCAGCGATCTTGACATCAAAGCAGTCAGAGGTCTTGATGGCCGCAAGGAAGCGAGAATAAACATCGAAGGCAGCGAAATCGGCGTCGCTGTCACCAGCGGCCTGAAAAACGCTTCCGATCTGCTCGACGAAATTCGCGCCGGCCGTAACGACCTGCATTTCATTGAAATCATGGCCTGCCCGGGCGGCTGTATCAACGGTGGCGGTCAGCCGATCGGCGTTACAGCAGAAGCAGTTGCCGCCAGAATGAAGTCGCTGTATAGTATTGACAAGAACGACAAATACCGCGCTTCACATCTGAACCCCGACATCCAGAATCTGTATAAGGAATACCTCGGCGAACCGCTCGGTCACCGAAGCCACAAGCTTCTGCACACGCACTACGCCAAGCGTGACGTGGTAAAATAAACACGACGAAAA
>CAZMWO010000458.1:0-1628 GCA_964569565.1 uncultured bacterium
TGCTGCTCGGCAGTATAGCGTCAGTATCGCTGCTGGTAGGCGGTATCGGCATCATGAATATCATGCTGGTTTCGGTTACCGAGCGAACCCGCGAAATTGGCATAAGAATGGCAATTGGCGCGCGAACCACCGACATTCTCTATCAGTTTCTTGTAGAGGCCGTTGTTTTAAGCTGTGTTGGCGGTGTAATCGGCATTTTTGGCGGCTACGTCCTGTCGACCATCATCGGACATTTCGTAGAATTCACTCCGGTGGTATCGAACGTTTCGATTGTGGTCTCAATTCTGTTTTCGGCCGCTGTCGGCATTTTCTTCGGACTTTACCCGGCCTGGAAAGCCTCACAGCTCGATCCCATCGAAGCCTTCAGATACGAGTAACTACAGGGTGTCGCCGAGATAGACATTGCCAAAGTCGACTGGCGGAAATGCCTTGAGCGGGCCGATCAGAGAGCCCGGATAAAAGCGGTACTTTTCGAGCTGCGCGACCGGCAACCATTCTATGCCGGTCTGCATGGCATCATGGTCGGCGGTATCGCTGATACACGGCTCTTCGAGAAGCTTACAGAGAAACATGAACTCGATCTGATGAATGGTGTTGTCGTATTCAGCCAGTTCGTGGTTGGCCGAGATGTATTCGCGCACAAAATAGAGACTGCCAACCTCGATGCGGGCGCCAATCTCTTCGTGACACTCACGCATCACTGCGTCTTTGAGCGTTTCGCCATGGTTCTGGCCGCCGCCCGGCAACAGATAAAAATCGCCGAGCAGATCGCGATTGCGAGTGCATAAAACCTTGCCGGCTCTTATTATCAAGGCCTTGGCTGAATTGCGCAGCGGCTTTGCCGGCATGGCATAGGCAGTCTGCTTACTATTCGGCAGTGGCATCGTTTTCCTTTGCACTGACAACTATCTGGTTCTTCTGCGCGCGCACAAAGAAATGGGCAAAGAAAGAAACGGCACGGCATCCGAACAGTCTTTCGAGTTCTTCGCCAGCCGGTGCTTCGATGAAAATACTGTTTCCGCTCGGAGTAGCGGCAAAATCAACAAGATTGCCGGCAAACTCACGCAGACCACCGACCATGCCTTCGACCTGACGCAGCATTTTTGAACGTTCCCCGTCATCAGGAACGAACAGCTGCAGCTTGGTCAGGCGCGAACTTACGATCAGTCTGGCATAACGCAGAGACTCGAGCCAGCCGGGAAAGCCATCGGCAAAATCACTGCGCATTGCTGCCACGTTAACTTCGGCTGCCATTGCCGGCCGCACCCTGACCATCCTGGCAAAGGCATCGAACTCTCTGCCGAGCAGATTACGTCGGGATTCCAGCTGAGATTCGATGTTTCCGGCTATATCATCCGGGCAGACCACTATTTCATCGGCTGTAATATGCAGATAAATTTTTTGCTTCTCATTCAGAGGCGATGTCAGCCTTGCCACTACCGAGTTTTCATCGATAACGGCCTTGTCGGCGCCGATTGCAGCAGCAAACCTGTGACGGTCGAACTCTCCGCGCAAAATAACGGCAAAATTCTGCCGGCTGGAAAAGTATATAAACAACTCATAGGCTTTGATATGTCCATTCAGGATCCGGTCATTCAGCAGGTTTTCAGCTGAGCTTCGAATCAGGG
>CAZMWO010000458.1:1728-3377 GCA_964569565.1 uncultured bacterium
AAGCCTGCTGTCTTTCATCACTATCTGTATCGGAAAAAATGCGAACAAATTTCATCATTAATTAACCTTAAATACCTGTCGATGCAGAGCTGAATGAATCGGAAGTTTATGCCAATCAACCGGAGCAGATATTACGCCGGCCTTACCGGGCTGGTATTGCTGCTGTTTCTTCTGGCAGGCAGTTTTTCGGCAGAGGCCGCGGCCTGGAAGCTGAGCCGCAACTTCTGGTCAGAAGAAGATGAAAAGGCTTACAGTAACTTTGTCGTAGCACTTGGCCGCTCGAAGTATTCGAACCTGAACCGTTTCATCAAGGATCCCAAAGCCAATCCTCTGTATGGCGAAGAAGACAAAAAGTTCAATCTTTACCCGGACTGCGCTGATCTGCCTTATCTGATCAGGTCTTACGTCGCTTACAAACTGCGGGTCCCTTTCAGCTACACGGCTTCGATTGCAGGCAGAGGCGGCGACCAGCGTTACAGCAAAGGAAACCGGCCGACCAGTTTCAAAGACCAGGACTACTTCAAGTCACCGCAACAGGTATTCAACCAGGTTGTGCTGGTCAATTCGGGCTATTTCAGAACTACTGCCGAAATCGAAGATTCAGACTTTTATCCGGTCAAGATCACTAAAAAATCGATCATACCCGGAACAATCTACTACGACCCGGACGGGCACATCGCGATAGTTTACGAAGTCGAAGAAAACGGGCGCATAAGGGTCATCGATGCCCACCCCGATCGCAGTATTTCCAAGCCATGGTTCGGAGCCAAGTTCACTCGTGGCGGCAAGGATAACGGCGGCGGTTTCAAGCGCTGGCGACCGGTCCGTTACACGTCGGAGGGCAAGATAATCAGAACGCGCAACCACAATCTGCCCGATTATTCAGCCGACGATCAGTATCAGCGTTCTTTCAGCGTTAAGGGCCGCAATGGTCTGGGTTATCATGAATATGTAAGGCTTTCTCTCTGCGACGATGCCCGAAAAAGCGACCCGGTCAGCGAATTTGCCTTCATGATGAAAGATCTGCACGAAGACATCAGTTATCGTGCAATCGCGGTCAACCTGAGTATCGAAAAAGGCATCAGCAAAAGATCGCACCCCGGCGCACTGCCATGGAACATCTATGGAACTGACGGTATCTGGGAAGAATTCTCGACGCCCTCACGCGATGCCCGCCTCAAAGTAGCTTTTCGCGAGTTTTACGATCGCACACGCCAGATGATTATCGAAGCCGAACAGAATCATGCAGCCGGTGGGCCGGCGTATGCCAGACAGCTGGCTGCAGCTTTTCTGCAGCAATATCAGACCTTGAGCCAGCAGCTGTCGGTGAGTTACATCAACTCTATCGGCAGGCGGGTATTGCTGAGCTTTGACGACATCAGCACCCGGTTGTTCGACCTGTCATTCGATCCTTATCATTCTATCGAATACCGATGGGGGGCCAAAGGCGAAGAACTGGCGAGTTCGCCGGACGACCAGACAAAACGTCGTTTCTATCAGCTGGAATACCGCCTGCGCAATCAGCTCGAGCGCGTATACAACCAGCCGACACCTCTCAGTATGGGGCCCGAGCAGCCGCCAGCTATTGATGTCTGCGGATGGCTGGCCGGGTATCTGAAAGGGCAACCGGTCGATGCGACAATTGTAGC
>CAZMWO010000459.1:0-3373 GCA_964569565.1 uncultured bacterium
GATGCGATACACGCTCTTCTCGAAGGTCGCCACCAGCTTTGCGAATGCCTTGCGGTCGCCGCGCTGCAGACGCCCGATCAGTTCCTGCTCGTCCTGCTGTTCGATAAGTTTAGACTCTGGAGTCATCTACAAGGTTCCAGCTTTTACAGTCAAAAATGGAAAAATGCCACTTTTTTGTACACCCGGGAAGTGCGCCCCGGATGGATCCCGACCTGAAAAGTCTCACCATGCCACTTGTCGCGCCCGTAAAAAACTGCGCTGCTGTAGAGGCGAACGGTTATGAAATAATAACCATTCATCAGCTCCAGCTCAGGAAACAGAAAAATACGGCGGTTCTTTTCTTTCACTACTTCAGGGTCTGTGTGATTCAGGGAGGCAAGGCGATGGTCGCCCAGCCAGATTTCGACTCGGTCGGCCAGACGCGATATCCGTTTGGGGTTGCCGCCTTTAAAGCTTTCGATCGAAACAGATAGTTTACCTTCACCTCGAACAGGCTCGGGCAAGCCCTCAGCTGAAAGACTGGCGACATCGGAACTGGCGCTTGCCGCAACCGGAACTTCGGGTTCGCTCAGATCGTTTAAATCAAGCGCTGAAGCATGGGTTGCCAACTGAATAAAAGCGAGCAGAAGCGGTAGTCGGAAAAGGCTGTTAAAAAGGCTGGCTGCTTTACGGCAGGTCATCGCACATCCTCCGGCTATTTGTCTGAGGCCGTGATGTTCATCTTGCTCGGGTCGGCAGGGCCGGTTATAAAGAGATCTTTGTACTCGAGCAGGTTGACTTCTACTCGTTCCTTGATGCGGCGGCCGGCTGAGTTGGCAACAATTTTGATAACCGGCCGGATGACAGATGACGGGTTGTTCTTGAGTACGAGCGCAACCGAGCCGTCGTTGAGTGCAACAAGACTGCCGGCAGGATAGAGTGAAAACTTGCGAATGAATGCACCCAGTATTTTCGGGTCGAAATGGTTATCCATACCCGAGGTCAGAATTTTCATGGCCTCATAGGGCGTCATTGCCACGCGGTATGGCCGGTCGGTGGTTAGTGCGTCATAAACATCGGCGACCGCACAGATGCGGCCGAAAAGGCTGATTTCAATGCCTTTGAGACGACGCGGATAACCGCCGCCCTGAAATTTTTCGTGGTGCTGCAGAGCGACCATGCGCGCTCTTTCCGAGATGCCCTTCGACTTCGCCAGAATTTCGTAGCCGTAAGTCGGGTGCGACTTCATTTCCATGAATTCCTGGTCAGTGAGCTTGCCATCTTTGTTCAGAATACTCAAAGGGATCTTGAGCTTGCCGACATCGTGCAGAAGGGCGCCGATGCCCAGATCGTCCATTTCTTCGCGCGAAAGCTTGAGGGCAAGGCCGATCAGCAGCGAAATGGTGGCGACATTTATGTTGTGGGTAAATGTGTAGTCGTCAAACGACTTGATATCCATCAGATTCATGATCGCGTCGGGCTGCTGCAGCACTTCTTCGACCAGCTTTTTTGAGACTTCTGTCGTCTGCCCGGCATCGATGCCGTGCCCGGCTTTAACCTGATGAATTACGTCGCTGACCGACTTGAAAGCCTGAACCTGAGTCTTTTTGGTGATGATAACTTTTTCGCCGGTCGTGATCGACTTGAGCTCGGGGAACTTCTCGAAGAGAAGATCGAAATTACGGGCGATCCCGCCGACGTTTTCGGCATCACTGATATCGGTGATCTGAAAATCGCTGACAATATATTCTTTGCCATCTTTGGTGCGCAGATAGAGATCTTTGCGGATCATCAGCGCTTCGACATCGTATTCGCAGACAAGTCCGCGGAAAATGAAGCGCGACGGCATCTGCTTGCTGCCGATCCGATCGCCCTGAATCCAGACGAATTCCTTACAGGAGCCGATATAGCTGTATCCTGTGAAAATGGTTACTTCAGTTATTTTGGTAGTTTGTGCCATAAAAAATGAGTCACCCCGAAGGGTGACCCATTATAACATGCCTTGGAGATTAGTAAAAGAATTCAGCTGTTTTTTATTTCCTCGATGAGCTCTTCGCGATAAAGCCCTTGTTCGTGTGCATTTTCGAAAAGCACGCGATTGCGGATGAAGGAAACTGCCAGACCAGCCTGCGGAGTATTTTTTATGCTCTGCCAGCTGCTGCTGTCGCCCTTGCGAAGATCTTCGCAGACCAGCGCAGCAGCGCGCTGACTGATTTTTTCGAGCTGCTTGAGCACTTCGTTGCGCATGGTCACGTTGCCTTCACCGGCAAAGAGATCGACGTTGTCAACAATAGCACGGCGGGCAGACTCAAGGTTGAGTGCTTCGATAAGCTCATCACGACCGGCAGGGGTTACCAGGCCATAAGTTCCGACCTTGTCGATCAGATATATGACAGCAGGCACATTGAGTTCGTTGAATACCGGAATCTGGGTAGCTGCCGGAATGAAGGTTGTGCACATTTCAAAGGTGAATGACAGCATTTTATTCTCACCATACATGAAGTCGTCGCATTCACCGGCGGCCGGATAGAGATCGGCACTGTTCTTAACGGTATATTTGTTGAAACGCGCCATGTCGTTAGCCATCTGCACGAAAACCTTGCGATCAGGATTGTCAACGTTGTAGGCATAGCTGAACGGATAAAGAATGAGTTCAGAATAGGTATGGAAAGAGATGCTGCCCTGAAACTTCTCACGTTCAACAAGCCTTTTCATTGTCTGGGTTTCTGGTTCGCTGAACGCGGCCGGGCCCTTGTAGGTATCAGAACTGGGGCTGCTGCTTGAACCCGACACTCCCCAATGGTAGCCATAGTTGCGGTTGGGGTCGACACCGTATGAGCCGCCGTTGTCGCGGCGGTTCTTGCGCCAGTATCTGCTCTTTTCCATGGAATATACTACGCCATCAGGATTGACCATAGGAACAATCCAGACTTCGCGGTTATCAACAAGCTTTTTGATTTCTTCGTTGCTGGCATATTCGGTCAGAATAAGCTTGGCAGCAGCCATTGGGACTTCGATCGAAGGCCATTCGCGGGCATGGTGGGCGCCCATTATGAGTGCGGCCGGTTCCGGTTCGTTCTTATCCGGATTATCGCTGATTTTGAGAGCCCAGATGTCGCGATTTTCATGACTTTTGCCAATCGACTCGAGCATGCAGATATCTGAGTATTTTGTAGTCCATTCCTTGAGCTGTTTTTCCATGGTTGCATAGGTGTAATAAGCGTCAATCTTGTTCTGGGCGGCCTTGACCTTTTTAACATACTGGTCGAGATCTTCAATGATGACTTTGACCGGATGCCCCTTCATGACAAATGAATTGATTTCGTCCTTTTCAATTACAACTTCGACAAAATCAACACCGCGGCGGGCGATATCGTAGCCCTGTGAGGCGAGC
>CAZMWO010000460.1:0-3366 GCA_964569565.1 uncultured bacterium
TCATTATTTTTTCAAACCGCTAAACTCATACAAGTAGTTTTTATGGGGTACATATCCGCGCTACACAAGCCTTCGAAATCAACCACAACAGCCTTGCAAAGATATGGTCGAATTTTTGAATAAATTATACTATCAGCGGAAAACAAATGATTTGGGCTGATGACTTTGTCTTCTTTGACGGTCTTTATCGGTAATAGGCGGCCAGAGTATGATTCAATGTGGTTCGGAGCAATGTGAGGGTATTCAGGATAATCATCAGGAGACTTGAGGTTTGTTACAACTGTAGCTACGTCCGAAAATTCAGTCCACGACCAGGTCAAAGGAATCTCAGGTAATTTGTAGTCCATAAACCTGTTCGCTATTTCAACGGTTGCTGGCTTGAGTGTTTCAGGGAAAAGTTGGCCGGTGACGGCGGCGTTGAGGACGGATTGGCGGAAGCGTTTGATGGCGGCGGCGGCGCGGTCGAGGTGGGCGCGGCAGTTGTCGACGCGGGCGAGCAGCTGGTCGAGCCTGGCCACGATTCGCTTTTGTTCATCTGGTGGAGCGATAAGAATCTCTAATTCGTTTAATTTTTGATGTGAGATATTGGCGATATTGACAGTCTGGCTAGACCCCATACGCAAAGCGTTTTGGGCCTGTTCTGTTCTTAACTGGTAAAAAATGTAACGATTATTTACTTTGTTCTTAGGTCTGATCGCAGCCAGAAAGGCGCCGAATGTGGCATTCATAGGTAAATTTTTAACGAGAGCAGTCTTCCCAACAAGTTCATAGCTGTTGGCCATAGACATCAAAATGTCGCCCTCGCGAACAACCTGCGCATCCTTTTTAACAAAAATTTTCGGAACAAAGTAAACATTGTCCCAGACGATTTCATTTTGAACGTTTGTAGTACGGAGACAACATATATTTGAAGCCGATTCGCGCTCTTCTTTTTCTGACGCAGGGAACGTAATCCCTCTGATCAAATCGCAAATGGTTGAAAGCTTGGTTTTTTCCCAGCCGGGGGGGAGTTTTGGGGTCATGCTTTGGCCTCGGGGTCTAGCTGGGTGAGGATGCTGTTCAGATCAGCGAGGGCGGCTTCGAGTTCTTCGATTGCTTCTGTGGCCAGGATTTCGGGGGCGGGCAGAGTGTTGGCGTCCTGCTGTGATTCGTCTCTGAGCCAGCTGATGTCTAACGAGTCGTCGCGGTCGGCGATATACTGCCGCGTGAAGGCCCTGAAACGGCCGGCTTCGCCCTGGTCGGTGCGCGGCGCCTTGCCGTGCGGGTCGTTGCCGAAACATTTTTCGAAATCGGCAAAATCTGCGATCTTGAGAGTGTTGGTTTTGCCGAAATTCGGCATGTTACTGCGCAAATCATAGACCCATACCTGCTTTGTGTTGTCCTTTTCACCCTTGCCGCGCGTGAAAAACAGCACGTTGGTTTTTACACCCTGCGCGTAAAAGATGCCGGTCGGCAGCCGCAGAATCGTGTGCAGATCGCATTTGTGCATGAGGTCCTGGCGTATGCTTCTGCCAATGTTGCCCTCGAACAGCACGTTGTCGGGCAAAACCACCGCAGCGCGCCCGCCCGGCTTCAAATGCCGGTAAATATGCTGCAGAAAAGCGAGCTGCTTGTTGCTCGTCGCGTAGGTAAAATCGTCGCGGGTTGGCAGGCCGCCGCCCTTCTTGCTGCCGAACGGCGGATTGGTCAGAATCACGTCTGAGCGCGGCAGAGTCTGCCCCTTCGGCGACAGGGTGTCACCGTAAATCAGCCCGGCACTGTCGTTTTCACCGTCGAGACCGTGCAGAATCATGTTCATGACGCCGAGCCGGTGCGTGTCCTGAACGTGTTCCATGCCATAAAAGGTGCTGTTCTTGAACCGTTCGTAATCGAGCTCGTTCAGCTCGAAAACGTCTTTCTGTTCCTGCATGTAATGGCTCGCCGAAATCAGAAAGCCGGCCGTGCCGGCCGCCGGGTCCTGAATGACCTCGCCGTATTTCGGCTGCATCAGCCGCACCATGACGTCGATCAGCACGCGCGGCGTAAAATACTGGCCGGCGCCCGATTTCTTCTCGTTCGCGTTCTTTTCGAGCAGGCCCTCATACAGGTCGCCGAGCCCCTCTTTCTTGGCCTCGAACCAGTCGAGCCGGTCGATGTTTTCCATCAGCATTGTCAGATTCTTCGGGTGCTTGATAAAAGTCGAAGCGTTGGCAAAAATCTCGCGAATCAGCCGGTGCGAACTGTTGCCGAGCTGAATCAGCATGGTGCGGTAACCGTCGAGCCGATCTTCGGCATTGACCGCCAGCAGGCGATCCCAGCGATACTCAGCCGGCAGCAGCTTCTCGCGGTCGGTTTCCTTCATCATCTTCAGAAACAGCAGGTAAGTCAGCTCGGTGACATACTGATGGTAAGTGACCCCGTCATCTTTCAAAATGTTGCACAGATTCCAGAGTTTGCCGACTATATCCTGGGTTACGGTCATGATTTATGCTTCTTTCTTCCAGAGATTTTCGTAAATGTTCTGCAATACCGCTTCGAGCCGCCCCTCGAACACCTGATTGATGCGGTTGAAGCCGCCTTCAGCCTTGAACTGGCCACTGTTGAGCGCTTCGCGGTCAACGACGAATTCGCTTTTCAGCTGGCTGGAAATACGCTGCAGCCATTTCTGCTGCTGTGTCGACCATTGTTGCGCCTGCAGAATGCGCGTCAGCGCTTTATCGACTCTCTCAGCATAAGGCATCAGCGGATCACCAAGCGCAGCGCGGCGGATATAACCTATAATGCCGGCGGCGATTTCGGCGTTGGTCTGTTGTTTATAAGCTTTTTCCAGCTGTTTTTCCGGGTAGTTGGCATCGTCGAGTTTCAGTCTGAGCTGTTTCAGATCGGCGCGGGTAAGGTCACCGGGCCGGGTCAGCACGATCTTGAGGGCGGCAATTTCGTTTTTATTTTTTTCGATAAAGTCACGAAAACTGTTGATATAGTCTTCGGGTTTCTGGCCGTCCTTGCCGAAGCCGGCCACTTCTTCTTTGAAACTGTCTGGTTTGTCAGCCACCGGAATCACGATTTCGCCGTCACCGCTGAGGCGGTCAAGATCATTGATCAGGGCGGCATTTTCGCTCATCCATTGCGCGACCTTTTCGAGTGGTGAATTGTGCAGGAATTCGAGCAGCGAGGGCACGCCCATGCCGGCGCGTTCGCTGATGCGCTGCCGGGTTTTGTCAGAAAGCTTCTTGCGGCGAAGTTTGGCGACAAACTGCATGCGCGCCAGTTCTCGCGCTTCTGAGAGGTTGCTCGAAGCGATTTCTGCTGCCAGTTCGCTGAATTTTATCTTCGGGTTCACCACTACCGGCTTCATCTGGGTGTAATCCTGCAGCGTGTCATAGACAT
>CAZMWO010000461.1:0-3364 GCA_964569565.1 uncultured bacterium
TGAACGCTGCATTTTACTTTGCCTTCCTGGGCGATATCGCCTTCTGAGCTGTAAGTGCCGCCTTCCGGGCACTGCGGGACAGATTTGAGATATTTTCCATCGACCAGCGCCTGTATGTTAAGTTCGTTCATCATCTTCTCGTTATCCATGTTATACATTTCCACGCCGCCCATCAATACTCGTTGATTCGCAAAACAGGCTTTCTGGCGCGCCTGCATGCGAGCCTTCTGAAAGTTGGGAATGGCGATGGCGGCAAGAACGCCGACAACAGCTGATCCGACCAGAATCTGCTCGGTTTCGCTCTGTTTGACCGAAATGCCGAGCCATGGCGCACGATCGACATGAGTCAGTGACGCAAACATCTTTTTGACGGTTTCAATGCGGGCATCGCCCTTGTTCTGCGAGAGCTGCTGTTCGAGCATTTTGAGGTTCTGCTGTAGCATGTCCTTGAACTGCTGTCGCGTTGGTTCGTCGCTGACTGCTATGGCCACAAGCATTCCGGTTGTGTCAGCAAAAATGCGGGCGCGGGTAATATGCTGAAAGCGAGGGTCAGGCAGCTGGCTGGCCACATCGATTTTCGCAGCTGGCTGCGCCGGGCCGTCGTATTTCTTGAGGTTAGTGACTGTATTGTGGATCGAACAGGCTATTTCGCCATCCTTTGCCAGGTCGCCGGCAGCTGAATAGGTGCCGCCATTAGGGCATTTCGGGGGCTCTTTGAGATACTGTTCCTTGACCAGCCTGTTAATATCGAGTTCAGACATCATTACCTGGTTGTCCATGTTGTACATTTCGGTTGCGCCCAGCATTACGCGCATGTTGGCGGCACAGACTTTTTCGCTGATTGCAGTAGACTTCTGCTGATGAAGAGTTAATACACTTTCGATAACCTTCTGCACGTCGAGCTCAAGAGCGAGATGCTGGTCAGGAGAATTGACACGCTTATAATAGGGCTGCCAGGCCTCGCTCAGTTGTTCCGGCGTGGCTGATACCTTTCCAATAATTATGCGTTCGTTGTTGATTTCAATGGGTAGATCAACTCCCGGAACCTTGAAACTTATCACGTTGTTTACAGGCGTTAAATCGATGCCCTGCATGTTGGGAACAGCCTTCAGCAATTCGGCGATTTTGTCTGGCTTGATGCTGGCCTCGATGACAACCTTTGGCTGCAGATCTTTCGATACCGAAATCCAGATACCACCGGTCGGCAGAAAAACTGCATCATTGTGCCATTTTTCGATTGCTTCATTGATTTTGGCGACTGACGCATCCTTGCCCAACGGGTTATCATTGCCGAGGGTTGCCAGCATTTGTTCTATCTGCTGCCTGGTATTTGGGTCAGCCGTCCGGTCGAAATTTTTGACCTGTTCCCGCACCACAGTATAGGCCTTGCCGAGATTAAAATAGATCACGCCGATACTGTCGTTCTCGATGACGTTCAGGCCGTAACTCGCATAAAGCGCGACCTGACCCGACAGCAGCATGATGGCAATAAAAATCGATGTCAGAATACTCTTTCTCATGGTTCGCTCCCCTTTCGATCCGGACCTGATTACTTATGCCGGTATCTTCGCCAACGGCCCGTATATTTTCACTTTAGCCCTGCCCGGCTGATTTGTCTACTGCAGGTCTTGCGAAATTGAAGTATAACGACATCAGGACTTAAGCTGGCGGGCGAATTGTGTGATATTCTATGGTTACAGCGGGCGGCTCAAATTATGAACGGTCAAAAGTATATGCGAAGTAACCACAACCAGTCCGGCAGTTGGAAAAAGCTGCCGGCCTGGCTGCTTCTGCTGCTCGTGGCCTGGTGGCTCTGGCCGTTTTCGCCGACGCCACCACCGCAGCGGGTTCTGCCCCCCGGCTGGCGGCACTTTTGCCAGGGCGACCAGATCAGAGGTCTCGCGCTTGACGGCGACCATCTCTGGGTCGGCGGCCTGTTCGGCCTCAAACGATTTAACTGGCGCAGTGGCCTCGATACCAGTGCCGGCATCGCCACGCCGCCAGGAGAACTGGTCAGAATCGAGGCGCTTTTGCTCGACCCTGCCGGCAATCTCTGGGTCGCGCATGAGATGGGTCTGGTCTGTCTTGACCGCAATGGCGTCTGGCACGATCATACATCTGCTCTGCCTGATCCAAAGAGCATGGCCTTGTGCTGGTCGCAGCAGGGTGAATTGTGGGTTGGCACCTGGCGTGGCGTGGCGGTGCGCTCACCCGCCGGTGAATGGCGGCACTATAGTGTCGCCGATGGTTTGCCGGGCGAACGCGTACGCGCTATCGCCGCTGATTCAGCCGGCGGAATCTGGATTGGCAGCTATATCTCGCCCGAAGGAGGTCTTCTCCACTGGTTGGGAGACAGCAAAAGAATCTACACCACCGATGATCTGCTGGCACATGCCAATGTGTCGGCGCTGTTCGAAGATTCTCATGGCAGAATGTGGATCGGCACCGGCTTTTTTGACCGCGGCGGCGTTACACTTTTCCCTGACTGGAAAAGCGGTGATATAAGCACGGCGAAGATAATGCGCCAGGCTGATGGACTGGCCGGCAACAAAGGTCGTTCATTTTGCGAAGATCGCGATGGCATCATCTGGATCGGCTCTGAGCTCGATGGTTTGACGCGCTATGCCGAAAATGGCAGTTTAAAGGTCATTCGCGAAGCCGATGGTCTCATCGGCAACGAAATCATGTGCATGTTGCAGGATCCCGACGGTAACCTCTGGCTGGGTCAGGAATACGGTCTATGTCGACTCGATGCTTCTGTGCTGGTGAATTTGCGTTAAGCCTCTTGTTTTGTGAATCTGCAGCGCTTATACTTTCCGGTAAACTGAGAGGTTTTTGAATTGCGGCAGAAACTCGAACAAAAATATGTGCGTCTGCGCCAGGAACTCAAATCTGGTCAGATCGATGCTGACAGTTTTGTGCGCGCGGTTGACGAGTTGCGTTGCCAGGACCGCGACGGCAACTGGTGGCAGATTTCGGCCGAAACCGGAAAGTGGCTGATCTGGAACGGCAGCACCTGGGCGTCGCCGCCTGCCGGGCAACATCTCGAAACCGAATCGCGCGCCGCTTCTGCTGAAAAAAAGCATGCTGCCGAACACCGGCCAGGTCAGCGGGAAGCCCGGGACGCGTTGCAACCGTCTTATACCGGCAAAGAGCCGAAATCAGCGGCTGAATTGCCGGGTTTTGTCAGTTTCGATCTGCGTGGCCTGCTGGTGCAGGTTTTGCGCAATACCTTCCGGCGTGTGCATATAATGATACTTTTCGGTGTGCTTGCCTTTCTGCTGCATACATTTCTGATAGCGGTCGGCAACGATGGTTTTGACAAGAACAGCAACATCAGCATGATGTTTTCGCGCCTGGGCAG
>CAZMWO010000462.1:0-3363 GCA_964569565.1 uncultured bacterium
ATTTAATTCTTGAACTCTTATGTGACAGACCACTAGCCAGTTCTTTGGCAAGTCCGGAAAGTGTCATAAACCTCTTATTACAATGATTTGCGCAGATTCTTGTGGCGGGTTCAACTGGTAGGCATGCGCGGTCGCAGTATCCATGCCTGGCTTCTCACCTTGAATTTTTGCCAGTTTCTGGCAGATGTCGCATCTGCAGTCGTTATCTGTTACTCTGAACAGGAACTATTTATGTCGGGTGGTAAGGATGTATGAAAAAACTTGAACTGACGATCTGCTGTTTGTTGTTTGTGTTGTTTTGTTCTTTATTACCTGCCGTGGCCGGCTTCAAAACGGGTGATTCGGCTGATGAATCCGAAGTGCAGCTCAAGGCTGCGGCTGAATCGCTGATGACACAGGCAACCAACGTAAGTGCCAGCAGTGATGTCGCAAAGATCTGGAGATACGTCGACTACCTGTGGGAAAGAGACCGTCGCCCGGAAGCACGAAAATACATAGAGGCAGGTCTTACCTTCGAACCCTTCAATTATCACTACCAGGCAATACTGGCGCTGCTTCTGGCCGACCAGGGCCTCAACGGCGCGGCGTTCGATCGGGCGCAGATTGTTTATGAGAAGGCCGAAGATGAAGAAACTGTCGAGATGGTTCTGCCTGTTCTCAAAAAAAACCGTGCAGAGCCGTTTAAACCAATGGAGAAAGCAGAATTTGCCTCACCGACAGTAGTTCTGGTTACAATCGGTGAGGTTAATCATCTGCTGGTGCTGGAATTGCAGCAGCGAATAAGCGAATATACCGGCCTTGATGTCGTGGTTTTCAGCGAAACCGGCACTCCGCCACCACCTGATCGCAGTTTTTTCTCTTCAGAAATCAGACGAATGCGGCCGGCAATTCTCGGTATGCCAGAGATGGTCGCCTGGCTGAAATCCCACAATATCGCCACCGAATCGCTCAAAATCGACAATGAACTGTTTGTGCAAACCATGCAACAGTTTCTCGAAGAAAACAATCCGATAGCGGCAAAGGGTTTTAAAACCAATATGGATCTCGCACGAATGCGGCTGCAGCAGTGGAGTTACGATTCATTGCGTGACTATCTGATTGCGATGGCCGCACCACACAAAACCGAAAAATGGCTGCTGGTAGGCATTACCAGCTGTGACATGTATATGGCTGATACCAACTATGTCTTTGCCGGCACCAATCCTTATGCGCAGGCGATAATCTCATATCGGCGGTTCATGAGCGATTTCAACCAGGAGCCCGAGAATCGCAAACGGCTGTTGTCACGTCTTTTCAAACAGTTTCTGTCGGTATTCGGACTGCTCAACGGTATGACCCGTTGCACTTTTCCAGACTGCGCCAGGGTTTTTCCGCGTAATATCGCCGAGCACGACGAAAAGCCCGAGTATCTCTGTAACGAGTGTCGTGAAGCCCTCGAAAAATTGCTCAAAACAAGGATTCAACCTAAACCAGCCCGTCGCTGAAGTGCTTGTTTTTGCGAGTTTCTGCCGGTCGTGATTTATGCTATCATGCTCAAAACATTTTGAAGGCTGGAGCTGAAGCATGAGTCTCGACAACGTTCATTTCAAGGCCGGTTACAACTTTCTCGGGCTGGCAGAAGAAGACAGCAGATACGAAGATGCCCGCGCCGTGATCATTCCGGTGCCCTATGACAGTACGACGTCATACCGCGCCGGAACCCGCGAAGGGCCATCTGCCATACTCACCGCATCTCGTCAGGTAGAACTCTACGATCTCGATCTGCAGTGCGAACCCCTGATCAGTGGAGTTCACACTCTGCCCGAGCTTGAACCAGACATGCAGGGCCCGGCGGCGACATTGCAGAATATCGAAGCTGCCGTTAAAGCAGTGCTCGATGCTGGCAAATTCCCGGTTATGCTCGGCGGCGAACACAGCATCAGTTCGGCCCCGATCAAGGTGGTCAGAGAAAAATACGGCCCCGGCCTGTCGGTATTACAGCTCGATGCGCACTCCGACCTGCGCGACACCTATGAGAACACGCCATATAACCATGCGGCAGTAATGCGGCGCATAATCGATCTGGTTAAGCTGACACAGGTTGGTATTCGCAACACCTGCCGCGATGAGATGGAATTCATCAAAAAGAGCGGACACGACGGCATTATCTGGGCAAGTGAGATGACCGGCGCCGACAATGCCTGGATCGACCGGGTAATGAGCCGGCTTACCGACAATGTCTACATCACCGTTGATCTCGATGCTTTCGATCCTTCGATCATGCCTGCTACCGGCACGCCAGAGCCAGGCGGTATGCTGTGGTATCCGACCCTGCAGCTGCTCAACCGCGTCATCGACGAGAAGAATGTCGTTGGCTTCGATGTCGTCGAACTTTGCCCGATTCCCGGTAACATCGCTTCTGATTTTATGGCAGCAAAGCTGGTATTCAAGATGCTTGGCCGCATTTTCAAGAAGAACGGCTGGATCGGCGGGGAAGACTGATGCCTGATTTTCAGCTGCATCTGGTTTTGATCGCCGCCGTGCTGGGTGCTCTGGCTGGTCGCCGCATCGGCTGGGCAATTCGTGCCTGGCCAGGTCACGAAACCTTTCATTGCGACTATCTCTATTGCGGCGACTGCGAAGGTGGTAAACGCCGCGGTTGCTACAACGCCGGCCGCACTCAGGATCGCCTGTATACGTTGTTTTCGCTGCTGGTGGCTGCCGCTGTGGTTGCCTGGTGGGGCGTTTCGACCCGCTCACTGATTGCCTGGATATTGACGGTAAGCTGCATGATCGTCACTGTTGTCGATATCCGCTATCTGATTATTCCAGACACACTGTCTATTAAAGGTTTCTGGGCCGGTCTGCTATATGCAGGTGCTGGCTGGGCATGGGTTAAAGCTGGCAATGTGCCGCCGGCATACCATGTCGAGCTTACCGATTCGTTGATCGGCTTTGCCATTGGTGGTGGCTTTTTGTGGCTGTTGGGCCAGATGGCGCTTCTGCTGTTCAAAAAAGAGGGCATGGGCGGCGGCGATGTTAAACTGCTGGCTGCTTTTGGCGCCTGGGCCGGCTGGCAGGCGGTACTCGGCACTCTTGTGATTGCCAGTTTTCTCGGTTCGATCGGCGGTATTCTTGGCATTCTGTATCAGAAAATCCGTTATAGAAAAGAGTACAAGCCGCTGACCCATATGATTCCGTTCGGGCCATATCTGTGCATCGGATTTCTGTTCGTTTTTTATTTCGGCGTAGAGCCTTTGCTCAAACTCATGGAAACCTACAACGCCTGGCTTTACTCGAATTAACGCCTGTAGACACCCTGATTGCCAGGCCGCTAAAACCGGGACAAGAATTGTTTGACAATTTTGAGCTCAGTTGATAGAC
>CAZMWO010000463.1:0-3347 GCA_964569565.1 uncultured bacterium
TCTCTACCGGGAGCGCTCTTCATGGCTCTTCTACCAACCTGACTTATTTCAAGTCTCTTGACCTGATCAGAAAAGTTCTCGAACTGATCAAATCAGACTACGTCGAAGAGAATATCGATGAGCAGAAACTTATCTATGGCGCCATAGAAGGCATGCTGAAAAAACTTGACGACCCCTATACCCGCTTCATGGAACCAAAGTCGTTCAAGGAAATGCAGGTCGAAACTCAGGGCGAATTCGGTGGTCTCGGTATAGTCATATCGATAAAAGACCGCATGCTCACCGTCGTATCGCCGATCGACGACACTCCGGCGGCGCGCGCCGGTGTTATGGCAGGCGATATGATAATTAAAATCGACGGCAAAGACGTAATCGACATTGCGCTGCACGATGCCGTAAAACTGCTGCGGGGTCCGGTCGGCAGCAAGGTTATTCTGTCGATACTGCGTGAAGGCGACAGAGAATCGAAAGACTATGAGCTGACACGTGAAATCATCAAACTGCCAAGTGTCAAATATTGGGTAATCGAACCGAACATCGGCTACATCAGACTGACCCAGTTCATCCAGACGTCATCAGAAGACCTTGAAAAAGCCCTGATCGACCTCGAAAAGAATGGTGCCAGATCTATCATCCTCGACCTGCGCAACAACCCGGGCGGGCTTCTGACCTCTGCTGTCGAAGTCGGCCGCAAGTTCATTCCCAAGGGCGACATCGTTTCGATCAAGGGACGCGATGGCGAAGAGAACACCTACAGTTCGTTCTTCAAGTATCACCCTCTGCTGCCCCTGATTGTCCTCATCAATGAAGGCTCGGCATCGGCATCTGAAATTGTTGCCGGCGCAGTAAAAGACAACAAGCGCGGTCTGCTGGTCGGGCGCAAGACTTTCGGCAAAGGCTCGGTTCAGACCGTAATTTCACTAAATGACGGTTCGGCCATGGCTCTGACCACTGCCCTTTATTACACCCCCTCAGGCGTAAACATTCACAAATCCGGAATCAATCCCGATATCGACGTCGAACTGCCCAAACTCGACGAGAGCAAACAGGATGAGATCCGCAAAGCTATCGAACTCGACCAGAAATACCTGCAGAAGCTGAGCAACGCTCATAATGCCGCCGCACCCGAAGCCAACGTAAAGACAGCATCGGAAGCAGTGCGGGTCGAGCTCAGCTCTGGCACAATAACGGTCTATACTGAAGGTGGCGCCTCAGAATCTCACAAACTCAGTGGTTATATCGAACCACCAGACAGCTTTACCCACAACAAGCTCGAAATGTTCGTGATCAATCCTTTCGACACCCAGCTACAGAGAGCTATAGACATTCTCAAATCCACCGAAGTCTTTCTGCCACTGATGGAAGAAAAGTAACGACAGAGGTCTGAATATGTACAGATGGTTTTCTGCCGGACGCAACAACCCTGAACGGCAACGCTCAGGGGTCACCCTGGTAGAAATACTCATAGTAACCGTTATCATCACGTTGATGGCAGCGGTCTCTTTTCCTGTCTACAAGATCATCCAGCAACGCGAAAAAGAAAAGCGCCTGCGCAAGATTCTGGCCTCGGTGCGCAGCGCTCTTTTGGGCAGCAAGTCGCCCCTGTCGGCGCGCGAATTCGTCGAAGGACACAGGACTTACGTAGTCGCCTACGGAAATTATCTGATCGATCAGATTTCCGCTCTTCCTCTTGGCGCACCGGGCATCAAAAAGAAAATTCAGGAAAATTTTCTTAAAATGACCAATAATGAGGGATTTGGCTATCCTTCCACTCCTCAGACACTGCTTACCGGAAATTACATTCTAAAGATAGATGTTCCCACCGGCGTTGGCGCTCAACCGATCTTCACCATGAATATTCCTATCGACCGGCGTTTTGTCAGGCATATCCCGCCGCACCCTTTCGTCGGCTGGGTTCCCAACGCCCGCTTTGAATTCAAGGCCGCCATCAACACCTCGGGGTCACCGACCCTGCCCTTCAACTCTGCCGCCTGGGGCACAACCGCTTCCGGCGTTATCGACATAGTCTCCAGAGGAGCCGGATTGGCACTGAACGGGAGCAGAACCGATGACTTCTAAACAAGGTTTTTCGCTGTTCGAAATGCTCATCGTTGTTGCCATAATGGGCGTAATTGCTCTGGCAGCCGTTCCTGTTGCCGAAATCACTTACGTCAAGACCCAGGAAACTTTGCTGGAAAATAACCAGGATGCTGTTCGTGAAGCAATAATCTTGTGGAAGCGCGACTGCCGCAACGCCGTGGCCGGCCAACTTTCAGACGGCTACACGCTTCTTTTCACCATTCCCGACAGCCGGCTTTTACCACCAGGACTGGAAGATCTGGTAAATCCCGCCGCTAATTACTCCATCTACGACCGCAATGATGTCGGTATTGCGACTTTCTATCCCAAACCTTATCTGAATGCCATTCCGGCTGATCCCTTTGTTGGCGACCCGGAATGGGTGGTTCACTGCGCTTCCGGCACAAGCCCGGGAACTTACAGCAGTGGCATAACGACTTTACCTGCAAATCACGTCGGCGTAATGGATATTTCATGTGTCACCGACCCTGCCAGGAGACGTGGTTTTGTCACTGCCATCGACGGCACAAAATACCAGGACTGGTGAGAAAAACATGACAAACAAAGGTTTTACGATAATCGAGCTTCTGATAGTTATTGCCATAATAGGAATTCTGGTTGGCGTGGCCGTGCCCTATTACAACGACTACATCTACGATGCGCGCCTGGCGACGCTCAAGCAGAATCTGGCCACCTATCGCCAGGTTCTTAATCAGTTCCGCGGCGACAACCTGCGTGGCCCGATGAATGTACCAGTATCATCTGGAGCCGTCGTTCTGATTCCCACCGACGGTTGGAGTTCTTCGGCATATTCTGAGCTGACAGCCGGCTCGATACAGATAGTCGATGGCGCGCTGACCCGTCGCACCAATCTGCAATATCTGCCGCAGATGCCGGTGTTTTTGAACCCAAAAGACGGGTCACCAGTTCCACCGACTGCCTGGAAATTCACTGGCGAAACCGCATACTACTATGACCCTGCAAACGGTGGTGTATTTGATATTGACACTGAACTGGCATTTATAGACAACAACGGAGACGCCAGTTATACATCAGGCATTGATACAGTACTATTTCTTGGCGCAACTACCGGTCCAGCAGCTTCCGCCACGGCACTGGACTACACCAGCTTTGCAGTTGAGATTGATGGAGTTGATTACTGAATTTGCTGATTTATCAGGAAAAATAATTAAATATTGATTCCTTAATTATTCTTAGTAATTTTTAGTATAGCATCAATAGGTGCCTGCATATAACGACAACAGGCA